>NZ_JBNFNU010000009.1:0-32572 GCF_057364445.1 Xanthobacter sp. BG11Y11_SDJG | reverse complement strand
GAAGCTTGGAATCAATTTCGGCGCCGCGGAGCAAGTCTAGCATAACAAATCAATCAGTACTGGCATCCCGCCCGCAGGGCGGCCGGGGCTGTCGTGAACCGGGCCCGCAGGGCGGTCCCGGCGGCAGGCCGCTTCCATCCCTGATGCAGCATCGTCCGGCCGCGGACGCGGCCAGGGGAGGACGGGGGCGCTGCCCCATCCCTCCCCCCGCAAGCCCCGCCGGGGGGCCTCCCCGGTCTTCCTTCGCTTCGCTCCGTGCAGACGCGCGCCGCCGGCGCGCCCCTTCGGGCGGGTGATCCCCCTCCCCCCGCGGCGCTTGCCCCCCACCCTTCCCCGCGTTCGCCACGTGGCAGGGGTTCAGGCGGGGCTGAACCCGCTGCAGAGAAGGAGACCACCCATGACCGCGAAGGCCCCACGCGCCGACCTTTATTCAACCATCACCGACCGCATCCTGGCCGATCTGGAACAGGGCGTGCGCCCATGGTTCAAGCCGTGGAGCGCCGGACACACCGAGGGCCGGATCACCCGTCCCCTGCGCCATACCGGTGAGCCCTATTCGGGCATCAATGTCCTGTTGCTCTGGTCGGAAGCCGTCGCGCACGGCTACGCCGCCCCGCACTGGATGACCTTCAAGCAGGCCCTCGATTATGGCGCCCATGTGCGTAGGGGCGAGAAGGGCTGCCTTGTCGTCTATGCCAGCCGCATCGAGAAGACCGAGACGGGCGAGAACGGGGAGGACACCGAACGTTCCATCCCGTTTCTCAAATCCTATACCGTCTTCAACGTGGAGCAGATCGATGGTCTTCCGGAACGCTATCTCGCTCCTGCCGCGCCGCCGCCCGCCCCTTTGGACCGCATCGCCCATGCGGAAGCGTTTTTCGCGGCGACCGGCTCCGACCTGCGCCACGGCGGACATCAGGCCTATTACGCCCCGGCGCTGGATTACGTGCAGATGCCGCCCTTCGCGGCCTTCCGTGACGCCGAGAGCTATTACAGCACCCTCGCCCATGAGCATGTCCACTGGACCCGGCACCCGACCCGCCTCGCCCGTGATTTCGGACGCAAGCGGTTTGGTGACGAGGCCTATGCCCGCGAGGAACTGGTGGCCGAACTGGGCAGCGCCTTTCTCGCCCCCGACCTGCGGCTGACGCCCGAGCCGCGCGAGGACCATGCCGCCTATATCGCCAGCTGGCTCAAGGTTCTCAAGGGCGACAAACGGTTCATCGTGAGCGCCGCTGCCTTCGCCCAGCGGGCCGCGGATTTTCTGCACGGTCTCCAGCCGGGTTTGACGGCCGCCTCCGGCGCGGAGGCGGCATGACCACCCCTTGGGGGAGGACGGGGCGCCACCCCCATCCCCTCCCCCCGCAAGCGCCAACGGCACGGCCGAGGCTCCGCGCTGCGCTTGTGCGCCCGCACCACCCGCACCGTTGCCGCTTGCCCCCTCCCCTTCCCCGCGTTCGGCCACGTGGCAGGGGTTCAGGCGCGGCCTGAAACCCGCCTGACAAACCAAACCCAATGAAACCAAAGGAGAAATCCCATGACCATCACCATCACCACCATCCCGTTGACCAAGCTCGTGCCGTCCAAGGCCAATGTGCGTCGGACCGGCGCCGCCCTCGGCATCGAGGAACTCGCCGCCAGCATCGAGGCCCATGGCCTGCGCCAGAACCTCAATGTCCTGCCCGTCGCAGGCACGGACCGCTTCGAGGTCGTCGCCGGAGGCCGCCGACTGAGGGCGCTCAAGCTGCTGGCCAAGCGGAAAATCATCGCCAAGGACGAGGGCATTCCCTGCCGTATCCTCGACGAAGCGGAGGACGCAGGCGAAATCTCCCTCGCGGAGAACGCCGTGCGCCTCGACATGCACCCGCTCGACGCCTTCGAGGCCTTCGACCGACTGGCCACCGAGCAGCACATGCCCATCGAGGACATCGCCGCCCGGTTCGGCGTGACGCCCGCGCTCGTGGAACGGCGCCTCAAGCTCGCCCGCGTCTCTCCGAAGCTGCGCAACCTCTACCGCAAGGGCGCCCTCACGCTCGAAATCCTGATGGCCTTCACCATCAGTGACGACCACGCCGCGCAGGAAGAGGCGTGGAACACCCTGCCCGATTGGAACCGCACGCCTGCCGGCATCCGCACCGCCCTCACCGGCGGCACGGTCAAGGCCAGCCACAAGCTGGCGCGGTTCGTGGGCGTGGAGGCCTATGTGGCCGCCGGGGGCGGCATCCTGCGGGACCTGTTCGAGCCCGCGCATGAAGGCTACCTGACCGACCATTCCCTGCTGGTCCGCCTCGCGGGCGAGAAGCTCGCAGCCGCCGCGGCCGAGGTGGAGGCCGAGGGCTGGGGCTGGGTGAAGGCCGAGGTGGAGGCGGACCATTCCGCGTCCTATGGCTGGATTGAGCCTTTGCCCAATGACGACGAGGACGACGACACCGAGCGGTTCGCGCCCGAGGACATGGCGCGCGCGGGCGCCATCCTGCGCATCGACTATGACGGCAACATCAGCGTCATGCGCGGACGTGTCCGGGCCGAGGACCTGCAGGAGCCAGAGAGCGGAAGCGATGCCCCCTCCCCTGCCGCCGCCAAGACCCGCGAAGCCGGTGCGCTTCCCGCCTCCCTCGTTGCGGACCTGACCGCGCACCGCACCGCCGCCCTCCGGCTGGAGATGGTTCGCCAGCCCGCCGTCGCCCTCGCCGCGACGGTCCACGCGCTGGCGCTGGCCCTCATCTATCCCGTGTTCAGCGGCGCGGACAGCTGCCTTGCCTTGCGGGCCTCCAGCGAGGACCTTGCCCGTCATGTGCGCTGTCCGGCTGACAGCCCGGCGCACGCCGTGCTGGCCGAGGAAGGCGAACGCTGGCGCCGGGTTCTCCCGGAAAAGGCCGCCGGCCTGTTCGCATGGTGCCTCGACGCCGAGCAGGACACCCTGTTGCGCCTTCTGGCCCATCTCGCGGGCCTCACCGTCAATGCCGTCAACGACAAGGCGGCAGGCTTCGGCAAGAACCGCCTCGCCCACGCCGAGACCTTGGGAGTGGCCCTCAACCTCGACATGGCGCAGCACTGGACCCCGAGCGTCGACGGGTTCTTCGGCAGGCTCACCAAGGCCACCCTCGTTGAGGCCGCGGCCGAGGCCCGCGCGCCGCTGGCGGTGAACCTCGGCAACCCCAGGAAGGACGATGCCGCCCGTTGCGTCGCCAAGGCCATGACGGGGACCGGCTGGCTTCCGGCGCCCCTGCGCATCGAAGCCCCCCTCCCCCTGCCCCGGCCGAAGCCGCCTGAGATGGGCGTTCCGAAGGGCCCGGCGCCGAGAGGCTCCGGGCCTTTCCTATGCCCGCGCCGGGTGCCGGTGGACCTCCGGCGGCGTCGAGCCGCCATCGGCCCATGCGAGGAGCCCAGAGTCCTCCCCTCCTCGCGCTCCTCCCACCCCGTGCCCTGCGGGCGCACCTGTGCCGAGATTGATGCTCATCCCATGAGCAGGACGACAATTCTTGTGGGTTCGCTTGGAATCGCCGAAAACAGACGAAATTCGGCGCCTGTCGGCTGCCAAAACCACCGCGAATCGTTGCGCGTTAAGGTTTCGTTAACGCAATTTCGCTGGACGACCCCCTAGAATCGTGTCCTTCTCCAAATCGGGTTACAGCCGTTATCTCGGCATGAACCCGTTAAGAAGGGCGAACGGATGACACAGCAGGCGATCATATCTCACCGGGAGGAGCCGGAAGAGAAGATCGTGCGCCATGCCGGTCTGCTCTCCAGCCAGCTCCAGAGCATCCGCGAGCGGATGTATCCGCCAGAAGCCAAGAAGACCCTGCGCCGCTTCATGACGCATGAGGTCTCCAAGCTCACGTCAATTCCCGAACCCACCCTGCGTGTGCTTTCCAACGAGGGCAAGGGGCCGGTGCCCGAGCGGCTGGAAAACAATTACCGTGTCTACACCCTGGATCAGGTGAACGAGCTGCGCGCGCTCATGGCCGCGCAGAAGCCGTCCGACGCGCTGCGCTATCTGCCGCACCGTCGCGCGGGGGAACACCTCCAGGTCATCGGCATCGCCAATTTCAAGGGGGGCAGCGCCAAGACCACCACCTCCGCGCATCTCGCCCATTTCCTGGCCCTGCACGGCTATCGCGTCCTTGCGATCGATCTTGATCCCCAGGCCTCCCTGTCCGCCATGTTCGGCGCCCAGCCGGAGCTTGACGTTGGGGAGAACGAGACCATCTACGCGACCCTGCGCTACGGACCCGAACGGCGCCCCATGCGCGAGATCATTCGTAAGACCTACTTCCCGGGCATCGACCTCATTCCCGGGAACATCGAGGTCATGGAGTACGAGCACGAGACGCCCCGCGTGCTGGCGACCAAGTCGGCGCCGAAGGACAGTTTCTTTTTCGAGCGGCTCCGGCTCGCCATTGGCGAGGTGGAGACGACTACGACGTGGTCATCCTCGATACCCCCCTTCCCTCGGCTTCCTGACCCTCGGCGCGATCTATGCGGCGACCGGGCTCATCGTGACCGTTCACCCGGCCATGCTGGATGTCATGTCCATGAGTCAGTTCCTGCTCATGCTGAATGACCTGATCGGGGTCATCCATGAGAACGGCGCCCGGCTGCGCCAGGACTTCCTGCATTATCTGATCACCCGCCACGATCCCAACGACCAGCCGCAGGCGCAGATCGTCTCCATGCTGCGCCATCTGTTCGCCGAGGACGTGCTGGCGCCGACCGCCATCGAAAGCACCGCCATCGAAAGCGCGGGCCTCGCCAAACGGTCCCTCTACGAACTGGAGCCCGGCAATGTGGGCCGGGACACCTTCAGGCGCGCGAAGGATTCCATGGACGCCGTGAACGACCGCATTCTTGAACTGATCCGCCAGAGCTGGGGGCGTGCATGAGCAAGAAGCCCGCCAGCAAATCTATCACCGCCAACTTCGGGGTGCTGTCCTCCGCTCCGCCCGATCCGGTTCCGGCTCCGCCTCCGGCGCCTGCGGACGCGGCTCTCCAGCCTGGTCCGGCTGCCGCGTCGCCGCAGCGGCCCTGGCCCGGGTCGGCGCCGGCATCATCGGCGCGACCCAGCGCTCGCTTGCCGAAATCCGTGAGGAGCGTGACCGCCTGCAGAGCCTCGTCGCCAAGGGCGCGGGCCTGGAACTCGATCCCGGGATCATCGACCCCTCCCCTTTCCCGGACCGTCTTCCCGACGATTCCGACGCGGATTTCGAGGCCTTCAAGAAGACCCTGGCCGAGGAAGGCCAGAAGGTGCCGATCCAGGTGCGCATCCACCCGGACGCGCCCGAGCGCTATCAGGTCGTCTACGGCCATCGCCGCTGGCGCGCCGCCAAGGAACTGGGGCTGAAGGTCAAGGCGATCCTGATGGATCTGACCGACAGCGAACTGGTGGTGGCTCAGGGCATCGAGAACGCCGTCCGGCAGGACCTCAGCTGGATCGAGCGCGCCCTGTTTGTCTGGCGCATGGATCAGGCCGGCGTGAAGCCGCGAGACATCAAGGCGGCCCTCTCGGTCGACGACCCGGAGCTTGCCCGGCTTCGCGCCGTGACACGCAGCGTGCCCATCGAGGTGATCGAGAGTATCGGGCGGGCGCCCAAGGCGGGTCGCCCCCGCTGGACGACGCTGGCGGGCGCCATCAACGCCGATCCGGCCGCCCTGGGGCGGGTGCGGAAGGCATTGTCGTCGGACAAGGCGACGGGTTCGGATGACCGGTTTCGAAAGGCGCTCGGAGCGGCCGTCATGTCCCGACCGGAGACGCCGCCCGAGCTTGAGCTCCAGGATGGCGCTGGCAAGGTTGTTGGCAAGGCGGTGTTCGAAAAGTCCGGCGTTCGCCTGCGGCTCGACAAGGGTGACGGCGCAGCGTTCGCGGAATTTCTGCGGGAGCAGCTGCCGGAACTGATGGAGAAGTTCGCCGCCCGTACCGGAAGCGAATGAGTGTCCGGACCCAACCTTGTCAGCTGACAAGGTTGGGCGGAGTGCCCAGCCGGGAGAGCGGCTGTGCGTGTTGATGCGGCCCTGAAGAGAGGATCACCACAGGACAAAAAAGAAACGGCCCCCCGAAACGGAATTCCGGAAGGCCCTTCTCGTCGGTGTAGCGACTGCGAGAATCACACTTCCGAAAATCATAGTCAAGCGTCCCGGCCTGGGGCGGGCACCGTTTCGGTGAGCGGATCTGCTTTGCCTGAAGCAGAGAGGCGAAGACATGGAACCGCAGTACGCATCGACGCCCTTCGGGCGGCGGCCGATGACGCTTGCCCTTGTGTCAAACCAGCTTGTCGCTCGGGAGCGGGCGACAGACGCGGTCGTCCACAAGTGGCACGTCTTCAATGATATCCGGGAAGCCCGCGATGCGCTCGGCATCACCGACCGCGCGCTGGCCATCCTGAGCGCGTTGTTGACCTTCCATCCGGAAACCGCGCTCACGGGGCAGGGGGACCTGGTGGTGTTTCCCTCCAATGAGCAGCTGGTCAGCCGGGCCAACGGAATGTCGCCGGCGACCCTCCGGCGTCACCTCGCAAACCTTGTCGGGCAGGGCCTCATTGTCCGCAGGGACAGCCCAAATGGGAAGCGGTTCGCCCGAAAGGGGCAGGGGGGCAGATCGAGCAGGCCTTCGGCTTTGATCTCGCTCCGATCGTCGCGCGGGCGAGCGAGTTCCGCGCCCTGGCCGAGGAGGCGGTTGCCGCGCGCAAGGCGCTGAAGCGGGCCCGTGAGCGGGTGACCCTCTGCCGGCGGGATATCGCCAAGATGATCCAGGCGGGCGTGGATGAAGCCGTTCCGGCCGACTGGAGCGCGTTTCGGCGCGATTATGAGGCGATCGTCATGACGCTGACGCGCAAACCGTCGCTGGCGCTCCTCGGCGAGATCGAGGGAGCCCTGGAGGAACTTTGGGTGACGGTGAACAAGACGCTGGAGGAGTTCGTCAAAACTCAAAAATTGAACGCCAATGAGTCCCATTATGAGCGTCACAAACAGAATTCAAAACCAGACTCCCTATCTGAATCTGAACAAGCCCTCCGGAACGACGAGAAGGCGGCCAGCCCGGTGCAAGAATCCGCCCCGGGGGCGTCTGGAAAGAAGGACATTCCCCTCGGGGTCGTGCTCCAGGCGTGCCCCAATATCAGTTGGGTCACGCCTGGCGGAACGATCCGGACATGGCAGGACCTGGTGGACGCCGCTGACAAGGCCCGGCCGCAGTTGGGCATCAGTCCCAGCGCCTGGGCGGCGGCGCGAACCGCGCTCGGGGCGGGGGAGGCGGCGGTGACGCTCGCCGCCATCTATCAGCGATCGGATCAGATTCAGAGCCCCGGTGGCTATCTGCGGAATCTCGTGGAGCGCGCGAAGGAAGGCAAGTTCAGCGCCTGGCCCATGGTCATGGCGCTTCTGCGGGCCCGATTGGCGGAAGGCGCGCGGGCATCATGACGGCGATCCAGGGGCACCTTGTCAGCTGACAAGGTGCGTGGTGGGAGTCAGTCCCCAGGAAAGAACATTGCCGCGAAATCGGGCACGTCAGCCATAAGCAACTTGACCCGCCCAAGCTGCGCCATCAGCATCGGTTTCAAGGAAAGAAAAGCATGTGGGATTGTCAGCCAGAAAGCCGAAAGAGCTCATTGCGCCCGCCCCGGAGGCGGGCTCCAGAGCCGCGGGCATTCAGGGAGAGCTGACGCTTCATAGTCCCGGTCAGCTCCATGACCCTCTCGTCCACGGGCGCCTCATCCTTGAGGAACGATCGGCAACCCAGCCCAGCCAATCGTCAGGGCGGTCCACCAAGCTGCAGCGTGCCATCGACGGTCTTGGTGACATCCTGTCCAACCCTCCGGAAGGGGATGACGTCGGCTTCATGATGAGCATCTTCGCCAACTGCCATCTGCCGCGGGTTCAGACGAAGGAACGCAGCTATGCCCATAGGGGAGGGGACTTCGGCATCCTGATGACGGCCGGTGCCGCGACGGATCCGGCCACTGGCGAGGTCGTCGAGCAGCCGCTGCCCTTTGGCGGGAAGTCGCGGATCTTTCTCGCCTACATCAACACCCAGGCGGTGAAGACCGACTGCCGTGACATCTTCATGGGCGACAATATCTCCGACTGCATCCATAGGATGACCGATCAGCGCGTGACCGGAGGGGATCGCGGCAACCTCATCCGTTGGAAGCGGCAGCTCATGGCGCTCAGCACGAGCAACATGAGCATCGAAGACTTCCGCGAGACGTCGTTTGGAAAATCCTACGCCCAGCGGAAGTTCAACATCATCGATGAGTTCCGTTTGTGGTTGCCGGACCGCGCGGGCAGCGAAAAGTACCTGTTCAGCAATGTGCTCAGGCTCAAACAATGATTATTTTCAGCCGTCTGAAACACCAGGGCGCGGTTCCGATCGACCGGCGCGTCTTGCTAGCCCTTTTCAGAGCGGACCCTGGCGCAGGACATTTTACCTCTGGCTCGCCTATCGGCTCTTCAGCCTGGACAAATCCCTGGGCCTCCAATGGAACACGCTCAAGAAGCAGTTCGGGCCCCAGTACGCCACCGTGCGGCAGTTCAAGTACGAGTTCACCATCGCGCTGAAGCTCGCGCATGCCTATTACGGCGACGCCAAGCTCGATGTCACCAAGGACAAGTTGATCCTTCATCCCTCTCCGCCAGCCGTGCGCCGGCGTTTGCATCGGGTCTTGTAAGTCATTGTATTTACATGACCAGCTTACGCATATTGGCTGACACTCCCCGCTCCGGCGGGGTCTTTTCATGGGCGTCAAAGCCTGAAAACGCGGTCAGTTTGTGCGGATCTTATCGATCTTCGGCCGAAAGGCAGTCGTCCGAGGGGCTACACATACCTCCGGACGGGCCCTGCGGGAGGTTACGCATACCCGCTGACACCCGGGCCGAGGTTATCCACGCATACCCACTGGCAATGTCCACGTTATCCACGCATACCCACTGACAATGTCCACGTTATCCACACAGACCTGCTGACGCTTCAACGCATACGTGCCGACAAATCGCAGTGGCGAATCTTCGCCGTTTCTTGCGCACCGAGCGCATACCCGCTGACGGAATCTGCGCATACCCGCCGACCAATACTAATAATTATACTAGGACATGATTAAAAACTAATAGTGGCGAGAGGGGATAACTCACCTCCTGACATTTTAGGCTGCCGGTCCCGCCGAGAGGAGAGGGGGAGAGCCCCCTCTCTCTCTCCAAACCCACCCGCGAGGGGGACCCTCGAAGGGTCCCACCCTGCTTCCCACTCTCTCCCCCCCTCGTGCCTCGCCCACGGACAGGGGCACCCGACAGCTGTAAAAAGGCCAAGAAGATTCTGATGGGGCGGGGTTGGCCGCGAGCCACGCCTATTTCACGCGGCATTTCACGGCCTTTCTCCGCCTGGGGCACCCCGGGGGCGGAAGAAGAGATGAAAAGGTCCGTGCCAGCCGCAGCGGGTCGTCTTCGTTTGAGGCCCGTGGTCGTCATCCGTCAGGCAGGAGCAGTATTGCCCCGCTGTCGCGGGAACTGGTCTTTGGCGGCCGATGGCCGCCAAGCCGTCGCCTGGCATGTTCGCTGTCACGACGGATATCGCCAGAGCGAGCACCGGCGGCTTTGACCCAGGTGGCGAAATTCGGTTCGGCTCGTTCACACGCGAGCTGCGGGGCAGGGGAGGGGGGATGCGTCTCCGGCCGGCCCCTTTTGGCCCGCCACGCACGCAGCCGGGACATTCGGGAGATGCGGCGAGCCCTGCCGCCGGATCAATCGGCCGCCCGCTCCATTCGCTGCGCTCCCGTGTTGCCGATGACCGCCGGACATCCCTGCGGGCTTCAGCTGGCCCGCCGCCTGGACCTCCCGACCGGCCGCGATGGGCGTGGCCGGAGAAACCAAAGGGAGATCCCCGATATGAAACGCAACCAAGCAACCCGCCCCACCCACGATGTCTACGTGGTCGAGGGCGAAGGCGAATCCGCCTACTGGACCCGGATCGGCGCCGCCTGGGCCCACGAGAAGGGCGATGGCCTCAACGTCCAGCTGAGCAGCCTGCCCGTCGACGGCCGGGTGGTCATCCGCAAGCGCAAGCCCAAGGACCAGAGCGACAGCCAGGAGGCGGGGCAATGAGCGCCCCGCTTCCCCCCTCCGGGGGCTCTGTGCGTCACGGAGACTGTGTGAAGCTCATGCGCCGCATGCCCGCGGCCAGCGTGGACTTCATCCTGACCGATCCGCCCTACCTGTGCCGCTACCGGGACCGCAGTGGCCGCACCGTCCGCAACGATGATAACGCCCGCTGGCTGGTCCCGGCCTTTGCCGAGATGTCCCGGCTTTTGAAGCCCGACAGTTTCTGCGTCAGCTTCTACGGCTGGCACCAGGTGGACACGTTCATGGCCGCCTGGCGCGCCGCCGGCTTCCGGCCGGTCGGGCATCTGGTGTTCCGCAAGCGGTATGCGTCCTCAGCTCGGTTCCTGCGGCACGAGCATGAACAGGCCTACCTGCTGGCGAAGGGCGATCCGTCTCTGCCCGAGGAGATCCTCGGCGACGTGCGCGACTGGGTCTACACCGGAAATCGCCGTCACCCCACGGAGAAGCCCGTGGAGGCGCTGCGGCCGCTCATCGAGGCGCTATGCCCTATTCAAGGGCTCGTTCTGGACCCGTTCTGCGGTTCGGGATCGACCCTGGTGGCCGCTATGCGGTGCGACCGAAGGGCTGCCGGCATCGAGCTGGATTTCCGGCACCACCGAACGGCGCAGGAGCGGGTCGCTGCGGCGCTACCGTGACCATTCTCGACCGCCCCGGTCCGGGGCGGTTATTGGTCTCAATCCGGCAAGACGCGGCGCTGCATGGGTGGCACCGGATAATGTCCCACCATCACGTTCCAATAGGCCCAGGAGCGTTCGTCCATGATGCCCGGAGGCGCGTTGTCCACGGCCTCCCGGAATTCGTCCTCGCCGAGGTAGCGTTGCAGCACGGCAACGTCCTCCGGTGTGCCGTAGGTCATCACGTAGACCGCGAAGCGCACCGGGTCGGACAGCGCCTTTTCCGGTTCCTCGAACCAGATCACGCGCGGCGCGACCGCGAGTAAATCGGGCGAATGGGGGAGGGGCCTCACGGTCGTGTCCTCCTCTCACGTACATGCTCGAGCTTTGGAAGCCAGGTCACGTCAACCGTCCTGACAGCGGCAATGAGATCCTTGCGAATGGTTGTCCGCAAATCCGCTAGGGACGGGTCGTCTTGATAGCTGATCGTCAAAACTGAAGCCCCCGCCGAATTCGGTTTTCTTGATGCTGAGCTGTTGGACTAGTACGAACTTTGATCGGCCCCGACCGGCTGAAAGGGAGCGCCCCTGCCAGCTCAGGGCGAGGCAGGGGCGCCATCACCGGTTACGGTCATCGCCGTCCCCGGCTGTACCGTAATACAACTATAACGAGAAAATATCTGTATAGCAATCCTACGATAGAGGCTTTTTGCGTGTCGGCAGAGCAGACACGTGTCGATTTTTTGGTGCGCAGGCGTCATCGCTTTCATAGGAGCTGCGAAAAGCCGTGCAAGACGGGCTTCAGACCCGCTAGGCGCGTCCATCCCCATCATCGGTTTGCAAATATCCTCGGGGTGTGGGGGCAGACAGCCCCCACGAGGCGCGCGCAGCGCTCGATTTTTTCGGCAGGCCTCCGTGGAACGGCGCCACAATCTGTGAAACGCCACCGGACGGGCCCGGCGACATCATCGGGCGCCCTGCGCCAAGGGCGTGGCAAGTAGGACCTCCAGCAGCTGAGGGAGAACGCCGATCAGCACGCCGCCGATGAGGAGCCACGTGCCGGCCGACCGGCTGGGACGGAACAGGCAGAGGATGAACCCGACAGACATCATCCAGATTGCGATGCCAAGGCCGAGCACGAGGTGCAGGAATGGTCTGAGCAGGCACCCCGCAATGGGGCTCCAGCCGAAATGCACCAGCAGCCAGTCGAGCCCGACCGCGGCGAGGAAGAGCAGGAGGAGGATGGCGGCATAGTTGCCGGTGTGGCGTCGGACGGCGGACGACATCATACGATCTCCGGTGGCGGGAGGCGTCTGCTGGAGCTGCGGCGCGATTGGTGCCGGGAACACAGGCAAGGACTGAGATAGGGCTGGCGTCGACAAATGCGCACTTATACATTGCGTTCCGCAACATAGGTGCGCCGCGGCCAGAGGGCGGAGGCACGCCAGTCATCGTTTGGAGCCGGATGTGCCGTCGTACCATTTCTCCGCGCAGGTGATCGGCCGCGGCAAGAAGCGGTCGGCTATCCAGGCCGCGGCTTATCGGGCCGGCGCCTGCCTGCGGGACGAGGACCGAGGCGAGGTCTACGACTTCTCGCGCCGGCGGGGTGTGGTTCATTCGGAGGTCCTGGTCCCCGAGGGCGCGCCGGACTGGATGCGCGACCGGCAGCAGCTCTGGCAGGCCGTCGAGCGCGGCGAGGGCCGGAAGGACGCCCAGCTGGCCCGCGAGATCAACATGGCGCTGCCGCACGAGCTTAGTGCCGGCGAGCGGTTGCAGCTGGTCCGGGAATTCGTGCTCGAGCAGTTCGTGGCCCGCGGTATGGTGGCCGACCTCGCCGTGCATGAACCCGTGCCGGGAAAGGGAGACGACCCCCGGAATTTCCACGCCCATGTCATGCTGACGTTGCGTCAGGCGATGCGGGATGGATTCCGGAAGGTCAAAACGCGCGAGTGGAACGGGCAGGGCACCCTGGACGGCTGGCGGGCGGCGTGGGCCTCGGCGCAGAACCGGGCGATGGAGCGGGCGGGGCACCTTGGCCGCGTGGATCATCGAACCCTGGAAGCCCAGCGCGCGGAGGCGATGGAGCGCGGCGACCGCGCGCAGCGGCCGGTCTCGACCGTGTGCCGGAAATCCATGTTGGCCCCGGGGCTCAGGCGATGGCACGCCGGCAGCGTTCCGCATCGAGCCAGGACCGGGAGGTCCTGTTGCCCCGGCAGCCGCGGCGCAGGACGCGGCCAGAGGAAGGGGCAGGGGGGCGGGCCTCCCGGTCGGTGCGCTATACCGAAATTGACGCCGGCGCGTCGCGTCAGGCGTACAACGCGGCGCGGGTCGCGGACGGTGCCCGGAACCATCAGCGAGAGGTGGAGCGCCTGCAAATGCGGGCTGCTCGATTGAGGCGGGCGGAAGCCCGCTACCTGCGCCAGGGCCGCGACGCCGATGACGGCGTCCGGGACCTTCAGGCAGGGCGTGGGAAGAGCGGATGGTTCGGTTTCGGCTCCGGCAACGCCACGGCAGCCCGGCAGCAGCTCCTTGCAGCCAAGCGTGCTCAGGCCGCCAACCGCGTGCGGCTGGTCCGGCTGCTTCTTGGCCGGGTAGACGGCATTCTCGCGGGGCTGTTTCGGGTCCATGAGCTCTCGCTGCAACGTCATCTGGTGCTGGATCTCCGCGCCCGCGGCGGTCTTGAGCCGTGGCGGACGCGCGAGCAGGGCAGGGGGCGCGACCGTGGCTTCTAGGCGGCCGATCGGGGTCGAGGAGGCGGTAGAAGCAGGGGTGGTGGTGCACCAGCCGCGTCGTATTGGGCCCGCCAGCGATCCCAAAGGCCGTGCCAGCGCCATTCCTTGTAGTAGCGGACCTTTTTCGCCAGGATGGGCCAGCGCACCTGCCGCTGCATGAAGATCAGGCAGCAGTTCTCCGGCAGGCGACGGATCTCCGCCGCGTCCCGCAGATAGCGGCCGCTTTCCGAAAAGCCCTGCTGCATGTTGGCGCGGAGAAGGTCGGTGTTGCTGTGGGACTGCCCGCCGGAGCGGGACAGCACCGTGGTGTGCCCGATCGTGTCCGCGAGATCCTTCGCCGTGGAGAGATCCGAGACCCCGAACTGACCTGGCAGCCGGCATTGGCGAGAAGCTGCGGGCGCGCTCGCCGTAGAGGCCCGCAGTTGCCCGAGGTCCTGCCAGATCAGCAGGGTGTGGGCGTACTCCCGAAGCAGCCCCATGGCCTTCTCCAGAACTTCAAGCCGCCCGAGGGCGGCGCATTCGTCGAGGATCAGCATCGGCTTGTGCCGGGGGCGGGGGAGGTCCTTGCCGCGCATGAGCGCGATGAGCGCACATCCCATCATGACCCGAAGAAAGGGGCGGTACACGTCCAGCGCATCGTCGGCGACCATGATGTATATGGACACCGTTCCGCGATGGAGATCGAGGAACGAAAAGTCCGATCCCGACGTGAGGTGGCCGCCGACCCGATCCTTGCTCCAGAAGGCCATGGCCTTCGCGGTGTTGCGGATCACCGATTTGGTCTCGGGGATGTCGAGGCCTGCCAGCGCGGCGCGGGCTTCCTCCGCCACGGAGGCGACCGGGCTCGCGGCCATGGTCTGGAACAGCTGCTTCAGCCGCTCCCCGTCGGCGGCGATCAGCTCGCGCACCATGGAGAAGGTCTGCAGGTCCTCGGGATAACTGTGCAGGACGTGCCGGATCACCGCCGACAGCAGATGCTTGGCGCTGGTGTCCCAGTGGGACTCCGCGCTCTCCGGCGTCACCAGCAGCTCGGCGATGGCTCCGACGTCGTCAGCCTCGTGGAGGGTGCCGCGGCGCACCATGGAGATCAGAGGATTGAACCGATCGCTCTCGTCCGGATGAATGGCGTCCAGGCGAATGACCGGCCCGAGTGTGCTGCGATAGCGGGCGGTCACAGCGAAATTCTCCCCCTTGGGGTCCGTGACGCAGACGGCGCCCCTGGCGTCGAGGAGGTTGGGAATGACAACGCCGACACCCTTGCCCGATCCCATCGGCGCATAAAGCAGTGTGGCGCCGTCCTTTCGGAAACGGATGAACCGTCCGGCCTTCTTTCCCACGATGACGCCGTGGCGACCGCCCCAGGCCCGACCCCAGATCAGGTGCCGGAGCTTGGCGAACTGGGCCGAGCCATGACTGATGGAGGGGCGGGACAACGCCCGCCCGACTCCCCAGGCCAAGCCGCGCAGCGTCCATTTGACCAGCAGGAATCCGCCCGTCAGAAGCACGACGACGAGACGGATCATCAACCGGAACATGAGATGGAGCACATCCATAGTACAACTCCCAAGTGTGTTCCGGGTCAACCGCTGTGCTGCCTGTCGGGGCAGCGGATCACCGCTGCCGCATGCGGCCCTTGTTCCGCTCGTGCTCGTGGTTTTCGGTGTGGGCCTCGCGGGCGCCGACGCGTTCCTGGAGCCGAAGATAGGTGCGCATGAGATCGGCAAGCTTGTTGTCCAGCAGGACGCGCTGCCGGACCGCATCGCTAAGTTCGTGGATGGCCGCAGTGACCCGCTCCCGTTCCGCGCCGCGCGCGAACAGGTAGTCCCGGCGCAGTCCGAAGTGGTGAAAGCACATCACGCGGTCGTTTCCCGAAATGATCCGCATGGTCTCGTTGAGACCATAGCGCCGGACGCACCGCTTCAGCCCGTGCGCGGCCTTAAGCCGATCAGTGAAGATGGTGTTGAGGGCCCGATGGCATGTTTCCGATAGAAGATCGCGCCCGATGCGGGTCTGCTCGATTGACTGGCGGAGAGCTTCCATGGAGTCTGGCGACGGTATTTCCTGCTGGATCATATTCATGATGTGATCTACCTTGCAGCTATGTGGAAATTGTTGTTCCCCGATTTGAGTGAGGTGGTCCGGGACTGGATCGACGCCTGGTTTGGTCCTCCAGAAGCGGAAGACACCCTGGACGCCGCTTTCGAGGCTGCCCGCCGTCGCTTCCCCGATGACCCCATCTTCCTGGAGGCCCGGGCGATGGCCGATTTGGAGCTGCGCGAGCTCCTCGGTCAGCGTCGGCACGACGCCTGATCACCACGCCGGACGCCGCCGGCGTCGTCGGTGCCGGTGCCTATGCTGCCGGTGGCGGTGGGTGCGGAACCGGCGCTCACGCCAGAGCGCGGCAATCGCCACCCCCAACGCCCACGCCAGCCCGAACAGAGCCCGGCCGCCCAGCTGCACCACGAGAATGGCGAGCCGGCCGGCCAGGTTGATGATGGTGGTCAGGACCGAAGCCACGGCAGCAACAGGCGGACCAGGGGGTCGGGGGCGGGCCTGCGCGGCGCGGGCAGCTGCGCGACGCGCTGAGCTCGCGGCAGTGCCCGTTGGATCGGGCCGAGGTCTCGCTGCACGCCGGTCTTGAAGTCCACCACGAAGCGATGTTCGGCGCAGGTGAAGGGATTTCGCCAGATCCAGGACGGGGTGCCCTGGCGCGTCATCTCCTCGCGGACGAAGGTGGCGCGCATCGTGACAGTGCCAACTGTGAAACAGGGGACGTGCGCCGCCAGCACGGTGCGTGCCTGCTGGGCCGTCAGCACCCGCGGCTTGGGCCGCCGCTTCCTGGATGGCGCTCTGTAGATGGAATCGGACATGATCTGTTCCTTCGGGCTCGAAGATGAATCAGGGCTTTCTGAGGACGAGCGGGACACCGGTCACATCATCTAGGCTGATATATTTGACATCTGTGCTGTACTCACGGTTGTAGACGCCGATCAGGCGACCTTTTCGCCGCAGATACTCACGGAAATACCAACCATTGTAACGGTATACAGGCCCTTCACTCTCGTTTATGAGTGTCTTATAACGGTCCGCCTTCCATTGATCCGTAACCATGTGGAGCTCCTCTTCTCTGTCTATTTGCCAGCAAAGGATTCCTGTTCTCGCGGATCGAGATCCGCGAGGTGATGGGCATAATTTTAAGGAGCCGCTGGGTTGCGGCTGAATGCTTACATGCCGTTCATCACGAGAGGCATTCCGGTGACGTCATCAAGATCCACTAATTTAGTTCTGTCGCCACACCGGTGAAGATAGCGACCAATAAGACGTCCATTGACGCGTAGATATTCGCGAAAGTCCCATCCGTGAACCCAATAGACGGGACCCTCTCTGTCGTTCACGAGTGATTTATATCGCTCCACCTTCCAATGATCCGAAAACATCTGAGTCATCCTTTTGTAAGCGAGGACACAGCTTTTCCGTTCCCACGGAGTTCGCCCCGTAAGATGGTGGGTCTTGAGTCAAAGACCGTGTCTGGATGAAGCAGCGAGATGGGTGATAACTATTGTACGTGCAATAGTCATAGCTCGGCTCATAGATCCGCTATGATCCGGACGCACCTTCGCTGGCGCCATCAAAAGATTTGGAGCTGTGTATAAATTGCTTAGCCGCTCATATCAGCATGAGCCGCGAGATGGACTCGAAGTCCGTCTCGACTGCGCTCACACGCGCATACGTCGATGCGTTGAATTGAGTAGGGCTTGACGTGCCAGCGCTTTCCTTTCCAAAGTTGAAAGTTAAGACGTTCACGTGCGTGCGCAGCGCGTCATACGGATTCATCAGGTCCGACGGATTCCGAAGTCGAAATTCTCGTGAGTCCCCCAGAAGAAGATCGACTTGCGAATCATGCACTGCACCGATCAGTGTCAGTGGTGGACTTGAGTCGGTCAAGCGCAAAAAAAAGGGCACTCCCGGCTTCCAAGCCCGGGAGTGCCCTCCTTGCACACAGTGAACGCCTCAATCCCTTTGGAAAGGAGGCCTTCAAAAATCCAAGCGGGTGATGAAGCCGCTTGGGGCACGAGCCGCAGAAAGCGGCACGTTCGGTTCGCGCCAGAGCGCGAGAAATGTAGTTTAAATGAAAAGGTAATTAGATACCTAATCTCAATTTCATAGGTAGTCAACGAGGATGGATTGCACAGGAACGTTGGCAAGAGGATGAAGCTGAGTCAATTCAAGCCTCTGCCACACGTTATCCACCCCCATAATCCCCACCAACGAGAATCACCATGGGATCTCATCCCCCATGATTCACAGATCTAAGGGCTTGGGAATCTATTTCGAGTTCAATGGACTGAGGCGCCCGAGGGGAGCTGCGACAGAGGTTGACCTGAGCCCCTAGACCTCCTCCAGATTTAGATAGAGTCCGTCGACACGGAGACGGACGATGCGGGCCTCACGGTTCACAGAGGAACAGATCATCGGGATGCTGAAGGAGCAGGAGGCGGGGGCGAAGACCGCCGATGTCCGCAAGCACGGTATTTCCTCGGCCACCTTCTACAAGTTCAAGGCCAACTATGGCGGCATGGACGTGTCCGATGCCCGCCGGCTGAAGGCGCTCGAGGATGAGAACGCCCGCCTGAAGAAGCTGCGCGCCGAGCAGATGCTGGACAACGCCATCCTGAAGGATGTCGCCGCAAAAATGGTGACGCCCGATGCGAGGCGTAAAGCCGTGGCCCACGCCTGTGCCGCGCACGGGGTGAACCAGCGTCGGGCGTGCAAGGCCCTGAGCGTCGATCGCACCAGCATGCGCTATCGGAGCGTCCGTCCCGACGATGCAGGCTTGCGCGAGGCCATGAAGGCCGTGGCCGGCGAGCGCCGTCGGTTCGGCTACCGGCGGATCCACGTCATGCTGAGGCCGGCAGGGCATCCTCATGAACCACAAGAAGCTGCGCCGGCTCTACCGGGAGGAGAAGCTCCAGGTGCGTCGGCGCGGGGGGGGGCGCAAGCGGGCGCTCGGCACACGGCGGCCCATGCTGGTACCGGATCGGATCAATGTCCGCTGGAGCCTCGACTTCGTGTCGGATGCCTTCACGGATGGCCGCCGCTTCCGGGTGCTGGCCGTGGTCGACGACTTCAGCCGGGAATGCCTGGCGCTGGTGGCCGACACCTCGCTGTCCGGCCTTCGGGTGACGCGCGAGCTGGATGGGCTCATGGCCATCCGGGGAAAGCCCTCGGCCATCGTCTCGGACAACGGTGCCGAGCTGACCTCGATGGCGGTCCTCACGTGGTGCCAGCAGGCAGGCGTCGAATGGCACTATATCGCCCCGGGCAAGCCCATGCAGAACGGCTTCGTGGAGAGCTTCAACGGCCGGTTCCGGGACGAGTGCCTGAATGAGACCCTGTTCTCGAACCTGGCGCAGCGCGCGCCACCATCAGCTCATGGAAGGAGGACTATAACCTCAACCGACCACATTCGGCGCTGGGCCATCGATCCCCTGCCGAGTTTGCCGCAACACTCACACTGGAAACCGTGGCCGCCTGAGGCCACAAACCAACATGCGGACTCTCTCCTGAACCGGAGGAGAAATGGGGCTCAGGTCACGCACCTTCCTCGAGTCGCAGAAGGAAGATTATGGAACAAAAAAGAGGCGATAGAATGCCGTTCAATCAATTCGGCTTTGAAGAGGTCGATTTTGCGAGGCACTTCGAGCAATTTGCGGAGCCCTTCCTAGTCGAAGGAAATATGGAAAACAACGCCTACTTCTTGCACGAGGCGCAGCAGAGCCACGTGGATTCCATAAACAATGCCATTTCTGAGCTATTGGGCGACGCTCTGTCGCTATTGGCTGCCATCGACTCCACCGACCAGGCTGGGCACGTCTTCCGCTTCGGCGTGATGCGGCGCCTGCGGATGATCGATTCGGCCTTCAAGACCTTTCAAGGCATCGTCCCTCCCAGTCGGACAGTGCCCTTGAGCCAACAGGAATCCGATCAGGCTTGTCGGGACCTCAATGCAATCTACATCAACATCCTGGGCTTACTCGATAACTATGCCTGGACGGCGGTCCATCAGCTCGCGTCTCCCCGGACGCAGGCGGAAAATCCCTTGGCGATCGGCCTCTTCAAACCCACGTTCGTGGCGGACGCTGCCCTGCAGGCCCTGGCCGACATCGTGCGTCCCTTTGGTGACTGGGAGAAGGAGGTGAAGACCCGCCGCAACCCGGCCGCGCACCGCATGCCCCTCTATGTCCGCCGGCGGCATTGACGCCGGCGGATATTGTTGAAGATGGGCGGCTGGAGGGATTGATCGCACAGGCTTTCGATAACAGGGACTTTGCCAAGGTGGAGGCTCTGAGGGAGAGCCAGCGGCGTGTCGGCATACTCATTCCGCGTTTCTTGCATGATCCCGAGGGGCCGGTGCTCGACATCTACCCGACCGTTCCGCAGGATATCGGTCAAACTGTCCGGGTCGGCCGCCTGGTGCAGGAATTTCTGCGCGAGCGCGCTGCCTCATAGCCTTGCTGGGTGGAGCAACAGCTTAGACGGTAACGCAGCACAGATTCGGTTTGTCATCAAATTATTGAAATATTTAACATAATTGCGATTATGCGAAAACTTGACCACGCCGTAGGCGCCATATGGCCGTTGCGTCCTCAAGGCTGTGGCCCAACGCAATGTTGCCAATGTTTCTGGTTTGTTCTACATGGCTCCGCCCATGGAGCGGCTGTGGCAATTCCCCTATGTCATCGTCCGAGTGGACTGCCCCCTCTGCAAACGGCAGGGCAGCTACCGGCTCGCCCGCCTCGCCCAACTCCACGGCGCGGAGATTACATTGGACGAGCTGCTGGACGTCCTGGCCTACGGATGCCCATGGCGCGATCCGCTCCGGCGCCCGCCGCGCAAGTACCACGCCAAGTGCGGCGCGCGATTCACTGATCTTCACCGAGGCGCGCCGCGGCCTCCGGACCTTCCGGCCGGGCTTGCCGGCCTGAGGGTCATTCCCGGTGGAAAGATCGACGAGACGGGGACGGACTAGATCACCGGGGTTGCTTCCACGATCCCGCACCTGATGCAAATTGAGCGCGCCCCTCGTTGCCAATGAGCCGCCGGTCCACCTCCCAGACCGGTTTCGCCTAGCCAGGAGCGACGGGCCGCATATAGCCTGTCGCCCGCTATTCCTGCCCGTTTTGTCGGTGCCACGCACCGCATGCCGGCGGGGTGCCTCCTCAGCCTTCCCATGCGGAGGGCTGCGACGGCGCTCCGGCCGTTTCCATGTCCCCCCTCCTCCTTTTGAGGCCTCGTCCACGCGCCTGCGGCCAGACGGTTGCGGGATGCGCCGGGACGGGTCCAGGTCAATCGGCTGCCCGCTCCGGGCCGCTGCGCTTTCCGTGTTGCCAATGACCATGGCGCGCCCTGACGGGCTCCCGCCGCCGTCGCCCGGTTTCCCCCGACCGGCCGCGATGAGCGTGGCCGGGAAACTCAACAGGAGAACTGCCATGAAAAAGCCAACCGAAACCCGCCGCCCGAGCCACGCGGTCTATGTCATCGAAGGCGAGGGCCAGAATGCCTTCTGGACCAAGGTCGGTGCCGCCTGGCAACACGAGGATGGCGAGGGGTTCAACATCCTTCTGTCGGCCTTGCCCGTGAACGGCCGCCTGGTTCTGCGAAAGCCCAAGCCCCAAGAGGAGGCGGAATCATGAGCGCCGATCGCATCCGCGAGCTCAATGACGCATTCCGTCAGCATCTGCGGGGCCCTGGACGGGTCCTGCTCACGCGGGGCGTGTCTATGGCTCCGGCCGAGCAACAGGCCCGCGTGATCGAAGCTGTCCGCACCTTCGAGGCCTTCGACCCCGAGAATGATCCCTACGGGGAGCATGACTTCGGCTCGTTCGAGGTGGACGGCATCCGCCACTTCTGGAAGATCGACTACTACGACCTCAGCGAGCTCTATGCCTCGCCCGACCCTGCGGATCCCGCGGTGACCCTGCGGGTGCTGACGATCATGCTCGCGGAGGAATATTGAGCCAATGCGCTTCGGGAGCCGCCTTCGGGCGGCTCTTCGTCATGTGTGGCGGTTGCGGTAGCATTCCCGCGCCCGTTCCAAGCCCTGACCGGAATGGGCAGGCGGGTCGCGAGCGATGCATCGCGACCCCGCCACCTCCCGATGGATTCAGTTCAGGGGCGAGCAGCTGCCCAGGACGGAATAGCCGCTTGTGATGCAGACGTTGGATTGCCCGGGAAGAGACCCGCAGGGGCTCATGCGAAGTTCGTAATCCGTGCTGTTGTTTCGCTTGCTGATCTCGAATTCATGAAGCCGGTTTCCGACGCGCTCGTACCAGACCATTGAGTAAGTGCCGGTCACCTTGCCGCGGATATAGCTGGCGCAGCTGGACGGTACATAGTCAAAGCACATCACGTCCTTGCCCTTCAGCGCGCGTACCTCGACATACGATCTGGCCCATGCCTTGATATTCTTGCACGCCAGCTTCAGCTCCGAGCGCTCCACATCATCCTTTCGGTAGAAGTCGCCCTGCATGCGCTTGGTCATGCCCTCGAAGGTGCAGGATGTGATGGAAACTCCGTCCTTCCCTCCGGCCGACAGCTTGCCCGTGCACGAGGCTTTGTCGGGGAAGTCCAGGGTCAAGGTGTTGTCCGCGGTTCGGCCCCACTGCCCCCGGGAAGCCACGCCGTTGGCATCGGTCAGCTCGAAGGAACCGTTCGCGGCAAATTCGATGGACACCGGCCGCTCGCGCCCGAGGCGCTCCGACAACCAGTGGCCGACGACCAGGTCATCGTCGCCGCAGCCAGGCAGCAGCAAGGCCAGGCCGAGAATGAGCATGCGGACGCGCATGAGAAGCCCTTTCCGGCAAGATGGTTTTGGCGTCAGGATCAGGATTTAGCTGTGTGCAGATAGGCAAAGCCGGAAGCAAGGCCGACACCAGTCAGGATGCCGAACCATTTCAGCCCCTCAACAAGGTCTGGTATCTTGAAAATATCCTCTCGAATTGTTCGTCAAAATCCAGAAGAAGCCTGAAAGAAGAAGTCCGGCGCCGAGCAGCAACGCGCAGACCAGAGAGATGACGCAGACAAAACAGGCACAGGCCGCCAACGATACCCTCGTCCCCCATCCAGTTGAGCAGAATGATGAGCAGGATGACGGCAATTCCGACCGCGAGCATGAGAGCCTCCGTCTGGCATCACGAGCGGCAGTACTCGCCGATGAGGCGGCGGGCGATGCCCCGATAGCGCTGGTGCTTCTCGACCAGCTCGGCGTTCGCCGCGAGCGAAGGGCAGAGGCTCAGCAGGCGGTCCTTCTCCGTGTAGGATGGCAGTTCAGCCTGCACGACCTTGCATTGAATGCTGGCGGGGCATGTCAGCAGCTGGCGGCAAGGCGCGTACTCCGCTTGCGAGCGTGCAAGGCCATCCGCCTCCGCCCTCTCCCATCGGCGGGCGCATTCCGCCGCCGAGAGGGATTTGGGGGCCGGCTTCCCACCATCCGGGCCTGAGGGGCCCATAGCTGCACCGCTGCCGGCGAGGCGGCAGGCCTTGGCGAACCTTGCGAACGCCGCCGGCGCCGAGACCAGGCTGAAGCTGGCCTGGGGCTTGCCGCCCACCTGCACGGTGAGGGTCCCGGCGCTCCGGAACAGCCCATAGACCGGATGTGACGGCCCGATCATCGGCCCCGGCCGCCTTCCTCGTCCGGGCGACCTCCGCCGCGAGCTCGACCAGCTCGGCGCCCCTGGCGAAGCGCAGGGTGGGTTTCTGGCCAGGTCGCAGGCCCTCGGCCGGGACCACCAGGGAAACTGTCTTCCCGGGCTCCACGCACTCCAGGAAGGGCCCGGCGAACTCGTCCGGGTAGGCCGGGTGAGTCCAGCCGAACTTGGCGCCCGCGCCCTGCTCCGTGAAGACCGCACGCCACTGCCCGCCACTTTGGGCCGTGGCCTCGGACGCGCCGAAGGCCATCATTGCCAGGCCTGCGGCCGCTGCGGTCAGACGCCTAGCCATGACGGCGGCTCCAGAAATACCCGGCGGCGGCGAACGCGAGCGCTCCGGCTACGCCCGCAAGCCCGATGTGCTGCCACAGCTGCGCCTTGAACTGCGCATCCATGGGATGCGGGCTTAGGAGCACGCCGAGCGGCACGGGCATGCCGAGGATGGTCGGCCGCGTGAGAACCCCGATGATCGCGCCGACGATGAAGCCGACGGCGCCAAGTCCGGCAATAGGCATGGGACACCTTTGGAAGCAGTGAGAGGTTGGACGCGCGATCAGGCCCCGGTGATGTGCCGGACCTCGTTCAGCAGGAAATTTCCGACCCTCTTGCCCCGGTTGCGGAGCTTCAGGGCGGGGGTGTTGTCCACGAAGTAGGTGTGCAGGATCGTGTCCCGCGTCCGGACCTCAGGTCCGACCTGATCCACCGAGTCGCGAGTGCGCGCGCGCGAAGGCATAGCCCGTGTTGGGCAGGAACGACATTTTACGGGCCAGCTCGAACCCGCCGTTCGGCTTGCGCCGGTCCATGCGGGTGCCGATGTGGCTGATGCTGTCATCCTCCGGCAGGTAGAGCTGGATCGTGATCCCCTTCCACCGCGTGTCTGTGTGAAAGCCGATGCTGTAGCCCACCACGTCGCGGGTCAGCATGGGCACGGGGTACATGCCCGTTTGCATGAACTCGGGGCCGAAGCGCCGTTCGAGACCCGGGGCCAGCCGCCGCATGAACGCATCCCTCAGCTCGGGCGCGTGCAGGGCCTTGCCCACCAGCGCCCACACCGCCCGCTTCTCGGCCGGGAGGTGGCGGATGTATTCGGGATAGAGGTCGATCTTGACGCGGGTGGCGGAGCCGTCCGCCTTGATTGTTCTCTTTGTTGCGCCCCTTGAGGGCGCGATACTCCCGGGCTTCCGGCATGGCTTCGCGCATGCGCCGGTACAGGTCGGCCGGGAAGATGTCGGACATCTCCAGGTGCCAGAACGGATCATCGACAAGGGGGGCGCGCTCCACTGCCGCCACCATGTGGGAGACCGCCTCCCGCAGCGCATCCGCCATGTGTGCCTCGCTTCAGAAATGAGGAGGCACTGAACAGAATTACCCAAAGTGTTATCCCACTGATTTAAGGCAAAAAAATTTCCGCTTGCGCCCCGATTCACGCCTCGTGTACAACTGCCGAGCCTAGGTTAGTTGCGTATTCATGCTGGTTTCTAACGCACTGAACAGAATGGGTAACTCTGTTCAGCAGCAAGTGCCCGTTGCTGGAGAGACCGGCAGGGACACACGAAAATGAGCCAGTACCACCTGGCGCAAAGCCTGTATGCCTATGATGGACAACGCAAATATCTGACGGAGGTCGAACGAAAGAGATTTCTCAAAGCCGCTGAGGCGGCCGAAGGCAAAGTGAGAACCCTCTGCCTGACCCTTGCCTACACAGGATGCCGAATCTCGGAAGCCCTGAACCTCACCGCGAACGACGTGCAGCCCTCATCGGCCTTGGTTGCCATCCGCTGCCTCAAGAAACGCGGGAAACTCGTGGTCCGGGAAGTGCCGGTGCCCATCGCCCTCCTCGATGCCTTGGAGGCGGTTCACCACCTGGAACAGCAAGGGACATCACCAGACACCCCCACCCGTCTATGGCCCTGGGGACGAACCCGCGCATGGCGCCTGGTCAAAGACGTGATGGAAGCAGCGGGGATCAATCAGCTGTCAGCCTCTCCCAAGGGCTTGCGGCACGCCTTCGGGGTCCATGCGGTTCGTAGCGGCGTCCCGCTAAATCTAGTTCAGAAATGGCTTGGCCACGAGGATATTGCCACGACGGCCATCTATACAAATGTGCTCGGTCCGGAAGAGCGCGAAATCGCAGAACGGATGTGGCGGCCCTAGTGGCCGCCACTTTTTTTATGGGCTGTTGCAAAATCTGCGCCTTGCCCGCCACATAGGTGCATATGGAACGGGCAGCCGGCTTTCATCCACTTGAGTAATAATAAGTATTGATGCAGGCTCGTGGCCATGAACGGCCGCTTTTCAATTATCTTGATTTTTGCAATTACATGTATGGTACAGTTTATATCCTCTCCAACATTTGGCCAAGTCCCTCAGATGGTGCCGAACCGGCCCGACTGGTGGCGTGGTGGCGCTAGCTTGGAACTAGATTTCCTGCGCAATCGCTACATGGTCAGCACCACGGCAGCGGTGGTGACCGGCACCAGCTTGACCGCCTTCTTGGCTGTCTCGAACGGGATTTTTCACGCAGCAGCACTGCCACTTACTTCGACGCCGATGGAGTGATGCGCACGGCAGCCGCAAACGAACCCCGCTTAGACCACGATCCTCTGACCGGTGAACCGCTAGGCTACCTGCATGAGTTGAACAAAACCAATTTTCTATTTCCATCCGTTGACCTGACAGCCTGGACGGCAAGCGGCACGGTGAACGTGCTTCCCACACCACCGCGCCGGATGGCGCCGCCGCTTATTCCCTGGTCGCGTCCACGTCGCAAGCAGGGCTGTGGAAAAGCTTTGCCACTGCCAGCGGGGGGTCAAGCACCGTCAGCATCTACGTGAAGAACGTGGCTGGCAGCGGCGCCGTTGTGGTGGGTAACGATAATCCCGAGGAAGTGGAGGGGGGCCAAGCATTGGTTGCGTTCGACGCTACCGCGGGCAGCGTGACTTCAATGACGCCCGCAGTGGCTTGGCAAAACGTTCAGCCGATGAAGAACGGCTGGTATCGGCTTTCCATGGCCTATACGTCTTCGGGCACCGCGGGGCGCATGGTGGCCTACCATGCAAGCGATACGCCGGGTGAAAACGCGTTCTGGGGCGCTCAAGCGGAACGCGGTTATTTTACCACTACTGCTAGCAGCTATATCCCCACGACCATAGCCGCCGTAGGACGGTCGCAAGATGCCTTCAATATGAGCGACGCAATTAACCTCGGCTGGGCAAGTCCCGATGGTGAAGGGACAATTTATGTCAGCGGGGCGATTTACGAGCTCCCGTGGGCAGCCAATTACTGGCCCGGATTCTTTAATTTTGCAGAAAATTCAGATTCTGGGAACACAATCCATATGCGTACAAAATATTACCCTAATAATAATTTCTATATAGAGCTTTTTGTGGGCGGTGCATCGCGCGGCGGTTTCGCTGAAATAGGAGAGTGTCTTGCCAGTGCCCATCAGGCCAAGAATCGCACACGCATGGCATTTGCCTTTCAGTCCGGAAATCTTCGGGGAGCGTGTGGTGGCGTGTTGGACGGCGCCGCCAGCACGTACGCGGCCCTGCCTTTACCTCTATTCAATAGACTATCCCTGGGGAGGAGCCGCGCAAGCTATATGCGGGGACATATCCGGCACTTCACATATTTTCCGTACCGGGCTCCAGACTATTACCTGGAAGAGATTACCCGCTATCCAGGGGACTAAGCGTCAATAGACCTTGCAAAAATCAAGAGTTCTGCAAATTTCCTTTGGCCATGAATCCTCAATGGGTTATATTTGCGTAATATAGGTACGAAAGTCAGGCCCGAAACATGCCTCCGCGAGCCGCCCGCAACATCACCTCGGCCGACGCCAACCTGGTCGGCTATGCGCGCGTCTCCACCTTCGGCCAGACCCTCGACGCCCAGGTTGAGCAGCTGACGGCGGCCGGGTGTTCCCGCATCTTCAAGGAGAAGGTCAGCGCGCCCGGGCCGACCGGCGCGAGCTGAACCGCCTCCTCGCTACCCTTGGGGAGGGCGACCAAGTGCTTGTCACGCGAATTGATCGTCTGGCGCGCTCGACCTTCGACCTGTTCGCCATTGTCCGGCGGATCGTGGACGCGAAAGCGCAATTCCGCTCCCTCGCCGAGCCGTGGGCAGACACGGCCACCAGCACGGGCCGCCTGATGCTCGCCGTCCTCGGAGGCCTCGCCGATGTGGAACGGGACCTGATCCGCACCAGGACGGCCGAGGGCCGCGCCCGTGCCAAGGAACGCGGCCAGGTGATGGGCCGCCGGTCCTCGCTGAGCCCCCAACAGAAGCAGGAGGTGCGCGAGCGCCTGGCGGATGGCGCCCAGCTCGCAGACCTGGCGCGCACCTTCAACGTCAGCCGCTCCACCATATCCAGGCTGAGGCCCCGCCCATGAAAAAGCTCGTCTTTCCCTTGGTGGCTTTGGAGGTAAGCGCTTTGACTATTGACGCTGAGCTATTCGGGCCGGACGCCGGTCTTCACCAACAGATGTACGCGACTATTGCGCCGCGCATCATCAGCGGGCCCTGGCATTGGTTCAATTGGTTGTTCGCTCAAGGCGCCAGGAGGTCTTTTGTGGCGCATTTAATCAGGCTCTGCGCCGAATGTGAGCTGAAGATCCCAGGGTTGGGATGGTCTTTCCTCGATGACGTTGCCTCGATCTCGGGCCGTGAAAAATATGAGCCTCACTACGAAATGCTCATGCAGAAGCTTAGTGAAATTCTAGTCGTTCATCGCCTGCTTTATCTACCATGGCCGGATGGTACTACGTTCGCGCACGAGCCGGCCGCTGTTCCGCAGGGAAAACGGCCGGAACTAAAAGTCGAGACGAATGATATAATATATTTGTTTGAGGTGAAGGCTCCAGCGCTTCTATCGCACCAGCGCGCGCGTGGGCAAAATCCCGTACAATTTCCAGGCCGTATGTTTGATGTTCCCATGCGCGATCTCCTTGCTATGGGCCACGAGCCGACTTTGCCACGCGACAATCCAGTTAAGGACTTCCTGTCTAGCGCGGAGGAGAAATTCGCTCCTTTTCAGGGTGAAAAGGAATGCCGTGGCGTTCTCGTAATCGTTTGGGATGATCACATATTTGAGCCGATCACAAGCTTGGTTCATGAACCAAGCCAAGGCCTTTTAACGCCAAATAGCTTTGCAAAGGTCAATGACGTCCCCGTCCAATACCCTCATGTTGATGCTGTCGTGATCGTGCGGCACCTACTATATTTCCAGCAGGGAGCGGCTGAGAAGCTTGTAGAACGACGACACGCCTTCGATTTCGGGGAGCCGGGGGATCTTCCGAATGTCCTGATTTCCATTCCGGGCGGGAAGGCCTTGCCGGATTTCATTGTCACCGTATTACGGGCTTTGCCGTACGACCATGAGGCAATCCGCGATTTCTCTGACTATCGACCAAAGGAATTGGTGATGTGGTTTAATGTCTGATGCGCAGTACATTGCCTCCCGCCCGCTGCAAGCACATACGAAGCCAAGCTCCTTCTGATTGCCCAGCATGGCACCCAACGACCGGTCGTCACAAGGCCACGCTGTCGTTTCGAAGAGGCCGAAGAGCCGGAGCGGCGGCGTAGGGAACTCATTGCTAGGCCTTGGTGCGATTGACCGCCAAAGCGTCCCGGAAAGGAGCGGTTTCGGCACACTTTTTAGCCACCCGTGAAATCAAACGCTTGCGAGTCCCGAAACTCTGTCCCAGAATCGGCCTATGAAAATAGGCTATGCCCGCGTCTCGACCGACGACCAGAATCTGGACCTGCAGCGCCACGCCCTGCGCGCTGCAGGCTGCGAGAAAATATTCCAGGACCAGATATCGGGGGCTTCGACCAAGCGCCCGGGTCTTGATGAGGCCCTTGCGCTCTGTGGGCCCGACGATGTGCTCGTCGTTTGGAAGCTCGACCGTTTGGGCCGCTCGCTCTCGCATCTCATTACGGTCGTCCAGGAGCTGGGCGACAAGGGTTGTGGCTTCCAGTCGCTTTCCGAGAGCATCGACACGACGACCGCCGGCGGGCGGCTGGTGTTCCACCTCATGGGCTCGCTCACCGAGTTCGAGCGGGCACTGATAGCAGAGCGCACCAAGGCCGGTCTGGCCGCAGCGCGCGTGCGCGGTGTTCGGATTGGCCGCCGCAAGGCGATGAACCCCGAGCAGGTCCGCCATGCGCGTGCCTTGCTGGAGGCCGGAGAGCGGCCGACCGATATCGCGCGAACCTTGCAGGTTGGCCGCTCGACCCTCTATCGCGCCCTGGACGTGCAGAATCCGAGACGGGGGCAAACCCGATGAGCCTGGCACTGACCAAGCCAAAGGCGGTCCGCAGGCCGAAGTCGCCTGCCCTGGAGCCGATCCGCATCGAATTGGCGCGTGCCCGCGTGGTGGCGCGCGCCTGGGCCGCCACCCTTCAAGAGGCTCGCCGCTCCAGCCAAGCCGTTCTTTTCGCGCGCGCCGCCCTTGAGGAGCTTGTGGCGGTGGCGGCCCCGAGCATCACCCTGAGCCCGCTTTTCTCTCCAGTGAAGGGGGCTCTCGACACGACGGCGCTGCAACTTGCCCGGTCCATGGGGCAGCTTGCTGCCGCCCTCCCCGCCATGGAGGGGTGCAATGCGCTCACCAGCCTCTACACCACGCTGCTCCCCAGCAAGGAACGCAGTGCCCTCGGCGCCTTCTACACACCGGCAGCCCTGACCCAGCGCCTCCTCGATCTTGCGGCGGAAGGCGGGATCGACTGGAAGACCGCCCGTGTCCTCGATCCTGCCAGCGGCGGGGGCGCCTTCCTGCTTGAAGCCGCCACGCGGATGCGGGCGAGTCTCGCCGGTTGCGAGCCCGCCTTCATCCTCGCTCAGCTTGGCAACCGCCTTTCCGGTATGGAGCTCGATCCTCACGCGGCCTCCCTTTCGCAGGCCGCGCTGGAAATCTCGCTCGCGGACCTCGCGGAGGCGAGCGGGCGCGACGTGCCGGTGTTCATAAAAGTCTGCGATACGCTCGAGGAAGAACCGAGCGCGACATATGATCTCGTCGTCGGCAATCCGCCTTATGGCCGGGTGCAGCTGACGCCGGCACAACGCACCCGCTATGCACGCAGCCTTTACGGCCACGCCAACCTCTACGGCGTCTTCACGGATATCGCCCTGCGATGGGCACGTCCCGGCGGCATGATCGCCTACCTCACACCGACGAGCGTGCTGGGCGGTCAATATTACGCGGCCCTTCGTCAGCTGCTGGCGAAGGAGGCCCCGCCCGTCGCCATCGATTTCGTGCATGCGCGCAAGGGCGTTTTCGAGGATGTGCTGCAGGAGACGCTTCTGGCGCTCTACCAGAAGGGCGGCGCGCGCACCCGTTTCCAGGTCCACTATCTCAATGTTGAAAGCGAGCGGCAGGCTCTTCTCACCAAGAATGGCAAGGTGGGGATGCCCGCCGATGCAAGCGAGCCCTGGCTTGCGCCGCGCGAACCGGGGCATGTCCGGCTGATCACCGCGGCCGAGGGCCACCCTGCCCGCCTCGCGGATTGGGGATACGAGGTTTCAACTGGTCCTCTCGTGTGGAACCGGTTCAAGCCCCAGCTGCGCGCGAGAGCTGGGCAAGGCCTGCACCCCATTATCTGGGCGGAAGCCGTCGCAGCGGACGGGCGCTTCATGTTTCGTGCCGACAAGCGGAACCATGCGCCCTATTTCAAGCCTGAGCGCGACGACGAATGGCTGATCGTCAGGCGCAGCTGCGTCCTTGTCCAGCGCACGACCGCCAAGGAACAACAGCGCCGGCTGATCGCCGCTGAACTGTCCCAGGAGTTCATCGAGACGCATGGTGGAGTGGTGGTCGAAAACCACCTCAACATGGTGCGGACCACGGGCAAGCCCAAAGTCTCTCCCGCGGCCGTCGCGGCCGTGCTGAACAGCGATACGATCGACCAGGTGTTTCGTTGCATCAGCGGGAGCGTTGCCGTATCGGCTTTCGAGCTGGAGGCAATCCCCCTGCCCCCAGCCGCCGCCATGGCTCCGGTCGAGCAACTGGTACGGCGGGGCGCATCGCGCGCGGCGATCGAAAAGGCGCTCCGTGCCATCTATGGGCTGAAAGCGGCATGAGCCTCCCTCCCCTCCTCTCGTGGCAAGATATTCACGCGCGGCTGCCGATCATCTTCCCGGAGGGGGCCGCCAATCGTGACCACTCCATCTGGGAAATTTCGGCAAAGACGATCTTCGTCATGATCTATGCGGGTGCCGTCGAAGGGGCGGACCTCTGGGTGCGACCAGATCAGGTGACGCGCATGACGGACGAGCAGGCCGCGCAGGCGGCCGATGATGCCCGCCTGGCATGGGCGAAGGCGTCCGTCCGGCCCAGCAAGGCCGATGTTCCTGGGCGCTGGTACGCCGTCAACACACGCGAATCGATCCGCGACGACACGATCCGCTATGCGCTCATTCAGAACGGCGCCGTGATCGAGCGGCCCGGCCTCTCCACCACTTCGCCGGCTGGCCGATATGCCCTGCAGGCCGGCTTTGCGGACCTGTTCGCACCGGATCTCGATGAGGCGACGTTCATCGCGAAGGCTGCAGCCTGGCGCGAAAAGCACCTCAACGCCGGCGCCCTTGCCCGCATCGCCATCGTTCGGAAGGGCGCCGCCGGCGGCGGCGAGTACGAGCTGGTTACCTTCCAACGGCGAAACGCGTCGAATGACGACCGGGCCGAGCGCCGACATTTCCAAGGCCGTCATCGAGGTTTTCGCCCCGAAATTCCTCCAGAAGCCTGGCGTTATCGCTCTGAGCGAGAGCGGCAACAAGGTGGTGGCTCGGGACGAGGAGTTGGCAAAGGCCATCGGACTGACGATCCCGGCCGACAAGAGCCTCCCTGATATCGTCCTGGTCGATCTTGGCCCTGCCCATCCCCTCCTGGTCTTTGTGGAGGTGGTGCATACGGACGGGCCGGTGAATGAGGCCCGGAAACGGCGCTCCTCCAGATTCGGAGGGGGCGGGTTTTCCATCCGAGCATGTCGCCTTCGTGACCGCCTATCTCGACCGCGCCGGCCAGCCGTTCCGCAAGACCGTCAGCAGTCTTGCCTGGGGGAGCTACGCCTGGTTCGCGTCGGAGCCGGACAGCCTCATCGTCTTCAGCGGCAAGCCGTTGGGGATCGTCGGGAGCTAGCTCATCCGGCTCCGGAAGGGCACCTACTTGCTCATGGGCGGCGCGCGCCATTGATCGTGGGCGGCGGCGGCAGAACAACGGCTTGCGCGATTTCGTTAGCTCTCAGCGGCGCGAGAATCCGACGCATATTCTCATCCCACTGCGTCGCGCTTCGAGCAAGCTGACGTGCTCCCCTGAGTTCCTGCCACGGATAAGTTGGGTCCTTCGATCAGGAGAAGGACCATGCGGCGCAGCCGTTTCAGCGAGGAGCAGATCATCTCGGTGCTGAAGGAGCACGAGGCG
>NZ_JBNFNU010000008.1:0-34346 GCF_057364445.1 Xanthobacter sp. BG11Y11_SDJG | reverse complement strand
CCACCGCCGGCCGTTCGGCGCCGGCACGGCGCACCCGCCGGGCGAAGCCGGTGACGCTGCCGGTCCTGGCCGGCCGGAAGGCCGCGGTTGTTCGACCCGCCGCCAGTTGCTAGAGGGAACATATGCGCCGCGGCGCGGCGTGGGCCCGTAGCTCAACGGTTAGAGCTGACCGCTCATAACGGTCTGGTTGTCGGTTCGAGTCCGGCCGGGCCTACCACATCGCGATACGCCGACATCAGGCACGGACGGGTGCGGGGGCCGCTCTCAACCGCGCGTCTCAACCGCGCGCGCGGACGCAAAAAGCCGCCTCGTGGGCGGCCGGGTGTGTGCGCTGTTTGCACGATCGAATTTGGTTGCGGGGGCACGCAACCATCTCAAATTGCTATTTCGAGCCGCAGCATAGATATCCGCTCCGAGGTCGAGGGTGAGGGTTCAATTCCCCCTGATTTCGAGAAGCCCTGCGTTCCCAGTGACAAGCTAATTATAAAATGCGCTTGAACGCATATGCGCATTAAAGTAAAAGAAGCGTATGCAGTCCGCCCTCACCCTTCTGTCGGCCCTGGCCGAACCCACCCGCCTCGCGGCGGTCCACCTCCTGTGGGATGGGCACGAGCATTGCGTCTGCGAACTCGTGCGCGTCCTCGGCGTCACCCAATCCCGCATGTCGCGCCATATGGCGGTGCTCAAGCAGGCTGGCGTCGTGGTGGATCGGCGGGACGCCCAATGGGTGCGCTACCGTCGCAATCCCGAACTGCCGGCCGAGCAGGCAACCATCATCAATGCTGTCCTCACCACCCTGGACGCTTCATCGAACAGGAGAGCCGCATGAGCGCCGACCTGTCATTGACCGGGCGCAAGCCACCGAGGGATGCATCGTCACTGACCTGGGCGGCGGTGACGGCCGCGGCGATCGCCCTCTGGTTCGTGGTCTATGCCCAGCTCGCGCCGTTCTCCCAATGGCTAGTGGCCCGCCTGCCGGTGGAGCAAGGCAGCCATCTCGCTGAAGCGGTCGCGTTCTTCATCTACGACACGCCCAAGGTGCTGATGCTGCTGACGCTGGTGGTCTTCGCCATGGGCGTGGTGCGCAGCTTCTTCTCCGCCGAGCGCACCCGCGCCCTGCTCGCTGGAAACGCGAGGGGCTCGGCAACATTGCGGCCGCCGGCCTCGGCATCGTCACGCCCTTCTGCTCCTGCTCGGCGGTGCCGCTGTTCGTCGGCTTCGTCTCCGCCGGGGTGCCCCTGGGCGTCACCTTCTCCTTCCTCATCGCCGCGCCCATGGTCAACGAGGTGGCGCTGGGCCTCCTGTTCGCGCTGGTCGGCTGGAAGGTGGCGCTCACCTATCTGGCATTCGGCCTCTCCATCGCCATTATCGCCGGCTGGGTCATCGGACGCCTGCACCTGGAGGGCTGGCTGGAAGACTGGGTGCGCAACGTGCGTGCCAGTCCGGTCGAGCTGCCGCCAAACGGTATGACGCTGGTGGATCGCATCAGGGCCGGCCTCGACGCGGTGCGCGACATCGTCGGCAAGGTCTGGATGTGGATCATCGCCGGCATCGCAGCGGGCGCCTTCATCCACGGCTATGTGCCGGAAGATCTCCTCGCCTCCATCATGGGGCGGGATGCGTGGTGGTCGGTTCCGGCTGCGGTGCTGCTGGGCATTCCCATGTATTCCAATGCCGCGGGCATCATCCCGGTGGTCGAGGCCCTGCTGGCGAAGGGGGCAGCGCTGGGCACCGTGCTCGCCTTCATGATGGCGGTCATCGCCCTGTCGCTGCCGGAATGATCATCCTGCGCAAAGTCCTAAGCCTCAAGCTGATTGCCGTGTTTGTGGGCGTGGTCGGCATCGGCATCCTCGCCGTGGGCTTCCTGTTCAACGCGCTGTTTTCTTAAAACAAGAAAGGCAAAAGCCATGAAAGACGTGAAGGTGCTGGGCCCCGGCTGCTCTCGCTGCGAGGCAACGGCGCAGATGGTGCGGGATGAGGCGGCCAAGCTCGGGCTCGACGTCACGGTGGAAAAGGTCACCGACTATGCGGTGATCGCCGGATACGGCATCGCCTCGACGCCGGGCATCGTCATCGACGGCAAGGTGGTGCACGCCGGCGGCCTGCCGAAGCCGGACGATCTCGCCCGCTGGCTCGCGGCGTGAGCGCCGCCATGCTGGAATACAAGGTTCACGCGTCGCGCATCGACGTACACGGCAGCCTCGCCCGCACCAAAGAGGCCGAGATCACCCTCGACACCGACATTGGCGGGCGCGCCGATGCTTTCAACCCGGCGGAACTGTTCCTTGCCGCCATCGCGGCCTGCATGATCAAGGGCATCGAGCGGGTGACCCCGATGCTGAATTTCGAGCTGCGCGGGGTGGATGTCACGCTCCACGCCGTTCGGCAGGACGCGCCGCCGAAGATCATCTCGGTGGATTACGAGCTGATCATCGATACGGACGAGACGGAGCAGCGCCTGGCTTTGCTCCACACCAACGTCCGCAAGTACGGCACGATTTCGAACACCGTGGCGGAAGCGACCCGATTGGACGGGACGATCCGAAGGAAGGCATGAGGCGCATCAAGGCGCTGCGCGCACCCGCGCGAATGCGATCTGTCGTTATCCATGAAAGGCCAAGTCCATGACGAAACGAGACGTGGTCATCTGCGCGCCGGTGCGCACGGCGATCGGCACTTATAATGGCGCTCTGAAGGCGGTCCCCGCGACCGAGCTGGGTGCGACAGTCGTGCGCGAGACGCTCCGTCGCTCGGGCCTCGATGCAGCCAAGCTGTCGAGCCTCATCATGGGCAATGTGGTCCAGGCCGGCAACAAGATGAACCCCGCCCGCCAGGCGGCCGTCCATGGCGGCGTACCGGTGGAGGTGCCGGCCATGACTGTGAACCGGGTCTGCGGCTCCGGCGCCCAGGCCGTTGCCTCGGTCGCCCAGGAGATCTGGCTGGGCTTCGCCGATGCGGCGATCGCCGGCGGCATGGAGAACATGGACGCCGCGCCCTACCTCATGAGCGGCGGGCGCTGGGGCTATCGCATGGGCGATGCGCAGATCTACGATTCCATGCTGCGCGACGGCTTGAACGACGCCTTCTCGGGCGAGCATTCCGGTTGGCACACCGAAGACCTCGTGACCAAATGTGGTGTCTCCCGCGAGGATCAGGACCGTTGGGCGGCGCGCTCGCAACAGCGCTTTTCCCAGGCGCAGGCCGCCGGAAAATTCGATGCCGAGATCGTCGGTGTCGAAATCAAGGGCCGCAAGGGGCCGGAGATCTTCGCTCGCGACGAGCACAATCGGCCGGACACCACGATCGAATCCCTCACCAAGCTGAAGCCGGCCTTCCGTAAGGACGGCACCATCACCGCCGGAAACGCGCCCGGTCTCAATACCGGCGCCGCGGCGATGATCCTCGCCGAACGCGATTTCGCCGCGGCGAACGGCCTTGAGCCGCTGGCGCGGCTCGTCGCCTTCGGCGTCGGCGCGGTGGAGCCAGGCATGTTCGGCATCGGTCCGGTACCAGCCGTGCGCCAGGCGCTGGGGCGTGCGGGCTGGACGATCGCGGAGGTCGAGCGGGTGGAAATCAACGAGGCCTTCGCGGCGATCGCCCTCGCCGTTACCCGCGAGCTCGGCCTTGCCGAAGAGGTCGTCAATGTTGAAGGCGGGGCCATCGCCCATGGCCATCCCATCGGCGCGAGCGGGGCGATCCTGACCACGCGGCTCATCCATTCGATGCGGCGCGACGGCCTCAAGCGTGGCATCGTTACCCTCTGCATCGGCGGCGGCCAGGGCATCGCGCTGGCGATCGAAACACTGGCCTGACAGGCAGGTCAGACGCCCGGCTGCCGGCTTCGGCCGCGATCCCGCGCGGGTTCTTTGAAAGTGGCCCTCGCGCCGCCAATTGATTCCACGGCAGAAGAACAAGCCTCCTGGCGGGGGCACTGCGCAAATTGTCGTTTCTCACGCCGACACGGATGCCCGTTTGCCTTTCAGGCCATCCGCGTTATTCTTCGATTTAAGAAGAATTACAAAGCGGGAGGCCCTAGCAAATGGGCGCCGGTTCGCGCATCGACCGCAGGGCGGTCCTTGCTGCCGCTGCTTCCATGGTCGGCGCGACGCTCGTGCCCTGTTGGCGCGCGCCTGGGCCGGCATCATCCGTTTTGGCCTGACCCCCGTCTTCCTGACCTCCGACCTCGAACTGCTCGGCCGGCTTCAGATTTACCTGCGGCGGGCCACCGGCTTACCGGTCGAACTCGTCAGCCGGCGGACCTATCAGGAGATCACCGCGCTGCTGGTCTCGGGTCAGCTCGATGCCGCGTGGATCTGCGGCTATCCGTTCGTCGCCCATCGTGACGCGCTCCAGCTGGTCGCGGTTCCGCTGTGGCGCGGGCAGCCGCTCTATCAGTCCTGCCTCATCGTCGACCGGGACCGTGACGCACGGGACTTCCAGGACCTCAAGGGCGATATCCACGCCTTCTCGGACCCCGATTCCAATTCCGGCTTCCTCGTCACCCGCGCGCTTCTCGCGGAGCACGGCCTGAAGCCCCCGTCCTTCTTCGCCCGCACCTTCTTCACCTACGGCCATCGCAACGTGATCCGTGCCGTGGCCTCGGGCCTCGCCCAATCCGGTTCCGTGGACGGCTACGTCCTGGACGTTATGCGGGAGATCGAGCCGGAGCTGACGTCGCGCGTCGCCATCCTGCGCCGGTCCGAATGGCTCGGCTTCCCGCCCATCGCTGCCCCGCGCCATCCGCCAGACCCGCAGGCGCTCGCCGCGCTGACGGAGGCGCTTGCGCGCATGAACGAGGACGAGGATGGCAAGGCGGTGCTCGCCATGCTGCGGCTCGATGGTTTCGCGCCGCAGGAGGCGAGCCTCTTCGACCCCATCGCCGCAAAGGCGGCGCTCGTCGCGGGCACCGGGTGACGCCCATGATCGCGCGCCTTGACCCCCGCCAGTGGCCCGTCACCCTCAAGGTGCCCCTAGCGGTTGCGGCGCTCATGGTGCTGGTGGGGCTTGCACTCTCCGAGCGCGTGCTGAGCCGGCTGGGGGAGACGCAGGAGCGCCAGTTGCGCGCCTTGGCGCAGACCTATCTGGACAGCCTCTCCTCCGCGGTCGCACCCGCGATCCTAAGAGACGATGTCTGGGAAGTTTATGACGCCATCATGCGGGCACAGGCCCTCAACAAGAGCCTGCATCCGTTGAGCGCCGTGATCACCGACGCGGAGGGCCTCGTGATCGCGGCGTCCGATCCCCGTCGCTTCCCCATTGGGGTGCGTCTCCCGTCCGATCTCGCTCCGCTCGCAACCGGCCGGGATTTCAGATTCGAGGCGGGCGCCAGATCCGCCACCGCGACGCGCGTGCTTTCCTATCCTGGACGCATCGTCGGAATCATCCACGCCACTTTCGACACCAGCCATCTGGCTTTGGAGCGGCGCGACGTCGTCCTCGCGCTCGCGGCCACGAACGGGATGGTCACGCTGCTGCTCGCCGTGGCCGGCTGGTTGCTCGTCGCCCGCATGATGGCGCCGGTGCGCACGCTCTCGCGCTATCTGGGCGCTGCGAGCGAAGGGCGGGCGACGCCCGTTCCCCCGGAGGCGGTCGCGCGCAACGGCGCTGAATTCGCCCGCCTGTTCCTAGCCTACAATGCGCTGGTCCGGTCCATGTACGAGCGGGAGGACCTAGCCCGACAATTGGCGGACGAGCATCGGCTCGGCAGCCTCGGGCGGCTCACCTCGGCGCTCGCCCACGAGATCAACAACCCGCTGGGCGGCCTTTTTAACGCGCTGGCGACGCTGAAGACCCATGGACACCATGCGGCGGTCCGAAAATCGTCCCTCGGCCTTCTCGAACGAGGCCTCGTCGGTATCCGCGACTGGTGCGCACCACCCTCGCTTTGTATCGGCCGGAGCAGGCGCCGCGACCCCTCGCCATGGCCGATTTCGAGGACCTGCAGCTACTGATTGCCCCCGCGCGCGCCGGAAGGGTGTCGATCTGAGGTTCTCCGGTCCCGTCGACGTGTTGCTTCCTCTGCCCAGCACCCCGGTGCGCCAGGCCGTGCTGAACCTGCTGCTGAATGCGGTTTCCGCCGCCCCGCCGGGAAGCGAAGTGGCGGTGGATGCGTCGCTCACGCCGACGGCCCTGCATGTAATCGTGTCGGATCGAGGCAGCGGCCTGCCCGAGCCTGCGGGGTGCCTTCTTGCGGCTGGCGGGGAAACGGGTGGCCCACCCTGGGGCGGCGGCCTCGGCTTGTGGACCACCCGGCGCATCCTGGACGACCTCGGTGCCTCGGCCGAGGTCGAGCGGCCTGAAACGGGGGGAACGCGGATCCGTCTTCTCTTCCCTTTCATCGCCCCAATGGAGCTCGCCCATGTCGCATGAGCCTCCCGTCATCGGCCTCGTGGAGGACGATCCCATCATGGGCGAGAGCCTCGCGCAGCGGCTCGGCCTGGAGGGAATGAGGGTGCATTGGTGGCGGACCGGCTGCGCAGCGGTGGCGGATATCCGGAAGATTCGCTTCGAGGCTATCGTATGCGACATCCGCCTTCCGGATCTCGATGGGGAGGCTGTGTTCCGGGAAGCGGCGCACGTGCCTCGGACGCCGCCTTTCCTGTTCGTGACCGGCCATGGCGACATCGACCAAGCGGTGCGCCTGATGCGGTCCGGCGCGGCGGACTACGTCACCAAGCCCTTCGAGATGGAGGACTTCCTGGCGCGGCTCACCGACTTGCTGATGCCGCATGGAACCACGGAAGGCGGCACGTTGGGCGTCTCACCCGCCATCCGGCAGGTGGAGGCTCTGTTGTGCAGGATGGCTCGCCTGTCCTCCAATCTGCTCATCACGGGGGAGACAGGGACAGGTAAGGATGTAGCCGCCCGCTTCATCCATGCGCAATCGCGGCACGCGACCGCGCCGTTTATCGCGGTCAACTGCGCCGCCATTCCCGCCGACTTGATGGAAAGCGAGCTGTTCGGCCACGAGCGAGGCGCGTTCACCGGTGCCGCGCAGCGCCATCTCGGCTATGTGGAGCGCGCCGGCGACGGCACGCTGTTTCTCGACGAGATCGGGGAATTGCGTCCGGAGTTGCAGGCAAAACTCCTGCGGCTGATCGAGAGCAAGACGTTTCAGAGGGTCGGCGGTGAGCGCGAGATCGCCTTCGGCGGCCGTATCGTGACGGCCACCAACGCCGATCTGGCGCTGCGAGTTGTCGAGCGACAATTCCGCGAGGATCTCCTTTACCGCATCAACGCGGTCAGCATTCGCCTGCCATCTCTGCGGGAGCGCCCCGATGACATCCCATGGCTCATGGAGCGCTTCTTTACGGAATATAGCGCGGACACCGAGACCAACCTGAAAGGGATCAGCGCCCTCGCCGAGGAGGCCGCGATGCAGCATCCTTGGCCCGGGAATGTGCGGGAGCTGCGGAACCGGATGGAGCGTGCGGTCGCTCTTGCCTTGGGCCCCTGGCTGATGCCCGGGGATCTCTTTCCCGAGATCGTTCGCGAAGGCGCTGACGCCGGCCTACGGATCGGCTCACTGGAATCCGCGCGCCAGGAGGCGGAGAAGCGTCACATCCTCCGGGCGCTGTCCGCGACCGCGGGCGAACTCTCCGCCGCCGCCCGGCTCCTCGGCGTTGGGCGCACCACCCTGTGGGAGAAGATGCGCCGCCTCGGTTTGGGTAGCGACGGCTGACGGCGCGTTCGGGTTTCCGGACAGACGGCGCCGCAGCATGTTCGGGACGGCGGACGTGCTCGCCTCATCTCGCTCGTTAAATCATTGAATTCTCTACTCAGCTCCGCATGGCGCAGCTTCTGCAGGACGTCTTGCGTCCGAAAGGACCAATACGCTCTGGGAGGAGCTTTCATGAAAAGATGTCCCAGCCTCGTCGATGCCGGCCGCCGCAGCTTCCTGACCGGCGCCGGCCTTGCGACCGCAGGCGCCGCCGTCGCCTCCGTTCTGCCGGCCCAAGCCAAGGCGGCCCCTGCGGTCGCGTTGGTGAGATATCCAGCGAACCGCCTCGCCAATGTGAAGGACCTGAAAGTTAATGAGCCGCTGGACGTGGCCTATCCCGATGACGACGCGCCCGGCGTCCTTCTGAAGCTCGGGACACGCGTGGCCGGAGGCGCCGGACCCGACGGCGACATCGTCGGCTTCACCACCGTCTGCCCGCACAAGGGATTTCCCCTTTCTTACAGCACGACGGACAAGACGCTGAACTGCCCCGGCCATTATTCCCGCTTCGATTGCGAGAAAGGCGGCCAGCAGATCTGGGGCCAGGCGACGCAGAACCTGCCGCAATACGCGCTGCGTGTGGACGCGAAGGGCGACATCTATGCCGAAGGCGTGGATGAGCTGCTCTACGGCCGCCTCTCCAACGTGCTCTGAGGGAGGACACCATGGCTTACAAGCGCCAGATCGGCCAATTGCCCATCATTCCCGCCAATGCGACCGTCCACAACGTCGTCTGCCACTATTGCATCGTCGGCTGCGGCTACAAGGCCTATAGTTGGGACGCCCGATACGAGGGCGGCACGGCGCCGGGCGAGAACGCCTTCGGCGTCGATCTCTCCAGGCAACAGCCGGCAGAGACCGCAGCCTGGTATGCGCCGTCCATGTACAACATCGTCAGGCAGAACGGGCGAGACGTGCACATCGTCATCAAGCCCGACAAGGCGTGCGTGGTGAATTCCGGCCTCGGCTCCGTGCGCGGCGCGCGGATCGCCGAGATGAGCTATTCGCGCCAGCGCAACACCCAGCTCCAGCGCCTCACCGATCCCCAGGTCTGGCGCTACGGACAGCTCCAGCCCACGAGCTGGGACGACGCCCTCGACCTCGTCGCCCGCGTCACCGCAGCGGTGATCGCTGAGCAGGGCGAGGACGGCCTGTTCGTGTCCGCCTTCGACCACGGCGGCGCGGGCGGCGGATACGAGAACACCTGGGGCACCGGAAAGCTCTATTTCGGCGCCATGAAGGTAAAGAACATCCGCATCCACAATCGCCCGGCCTACAATTCGGAGGTCCACGGCTCGCGCGACATGGGGGTGGGCGAGCTCAACAATTGCTACGAGGACGCGGAGCTCGCCGACACCCTCGTAGCGGTGGGCACGAACGCGCTGGAAACCCAGACCAACTATTTCCTGAACCACTGGGTGCCCAACCTGCGCGGAACCTCCCTCGACAAGAAGAAGGCGGAGTTCGGCAGCGAGCCGGTGGCCAAGGCGCGCATCGTCATCGTCGATCCGCGCCGCACCGTCACCGTGAATGCCAGCGAGGTGGAGGCGGGCAAGGAGAACGTGCTCCATCTCGCCCTCAATTCCGGCACCGACCTGATCCTGTTCAACGCCTGGCTCACCTACGCGGCGGAGAAGGGGTGGATCGACAAGGGTTTCATCGCGGCCTCCACGAAGGACTTCGACAAGGCCCTGGCGGCCAACAAGGTGAGCGTGGCGGAAGCCGCTCGCGCCACCGGCCTCAGCGAGGCGGACATCGTCAAGGCGGTCACCTGGATCGGCGAGCCCAAGGCCGGCGGGGCACGTCGGCGGACCATGTTCGCCTATGAGAAGGGCCTCATCTGGGGCAATGACAACTACCGCACCAACCAGGCGCTGGTGAATCTCGCCCTCGCTACCGGCAATATCGGCCGTCCGGGCGGCGGCTGCGTGCGCATGGGCGGCCACCAGGAGGGTTATTGCCGCCCGTCCGACGCCCATGTGGGCCGGCCCGCAGCCTATGTGGACAAGCTGCTGATCGAGGGCAAGGGCGGCGTGCACCACATCTGGGGCTGCGACCACTACAAGACCACGCTCAACGCCATGGCTTTCAAGCGCGCCTACAAGATGCGCACGGACCTCGTGAAGGACGCCATGGCCAGCGTGCCCTACGGCGACCGCGATGCCATGGTGGCCGCCATCTTGGGCGCCATCCGCAAGGGTGGGCTGTTCAGCGTCGACGTGGACATCGTGCCGACCCATATCGGCGAGGCCGCCCATGTGATGCTGCCCGCCGCGACATCCGGCGAGATGAACCTCACCTCCATGAACGGCGAGCGGCGCATGCGCCTTACCGAGCGCTACATGGACCCGCCGGGCCAGGCCATGCCCGATTGCCTCATCGCCGCGCGGATCGCCAATCACATGGAGCGGGTGCTGCGCGCCATGGGCAAAACGGAGGTGGCGGACAAGTTCAAGGGCTTCGACTGGAAGAGCGAGGAAGACGCCTTCATGGACGGCTACGCCAAGAACGAAAAGGGCGGCGCGTTCGTCACCTACGATCGCCTGCGGACCATGGGCACTAACGGCTTCCAGGAGCCCGCCACGGCCTTCGCAGACGGCAAGATCGTCGGCACCAAGCGGCTGTTCGCCGATGGCAAGTTCAACAAGCCGGACGGCAAGGCGGTGTTCGCCGAAACCCGGTGGCGCGGCCTCCAGGCCCCCGGCAAACAGGCGGAGAAGGACAAGTTCGCCTTCCTCATCAATAACGGGCGGGCGAACCTCGTCTGGCAGAGCGCCTATCTTGACGTGGAGAATGAGCTGGTCATGGATCGCTGGCCCTATCCCTTCATCGAGATGAACCCGCAGGACATGGGCGAGCTTGGCCTCAAGAGCGGCGATCTCGTGGAGGTCTACAACGAGAACGGCTCCACCCAGGCCATGGCCTATCCCACCCCCACGGCGAAGCGGAAGGAGACTTTCATGCTGTTCGGCTTCCCGACCGGCGTGCAGGGCAATGTGGTGTCCGCGGGGGTCAACGAGGACATCATCCCCAACTACAAGCAGACGTGGGGCAACATCCGCAAGATCGCCGACGCGCCGGAAGGCGTGCGGCACCTGACCTTCAAGTCGAAGGAGTATCCGGCCTGACGGCGGGCACCATCGGCCGGCGTTCTGGCGCCGGCCGAGACCGCACCCTCATCCGTGGCGCCACACTTTCACCGATGACACGACGAGGATCAGCGCCAGGATGGGAAGCAAGACCTGCTCGGGCACAAGCCCAAGGAGGTGCCCGCCGATGAAGGCGCCCACGATGGAGCCCACCGCCATCACGGCCACGAACACCTTGTTCTGCGCGACGGTGGCGAAGGCGTTGTCGCGGCTGTAGCGGGTGAAGCCGACGATCATGGTGGGCAGGCTCACCGCCAGCGACAGGCTGCCGGCGAGCTTGATGTCCGCGCCGAAGAGAAGCACCAGCGTCGGAATCAGCAGCTCACCGCCGGCCACGCCCATCAGCGAGGCGACCACGCCAATGGCGAATCCCGCAATGACGCCGGCCACGATCAGCCAGGGTCCCGAAAGCAGCGCGGACGCTGCGGTCGATCCGTGTCCGAACAGGAGGGCGACGGCGATCAGCACCAGCAGGACTGCCAAGACCCGGTCGAGGGTGCGGGAGCTGAGCCGGGTGGCCCAGCCGGCGCCGAACCAGGCGCCAACGAGGCTACCCGCCAACAGGTTGAGGATGATCGGCCAGTTGGTCGCGATGGCGCTGAAGGGCACCGTCGCCGCCCTGAACGGCAGCGCGCTAGCGACGACGACCAGGCTCATGGCCTTGTTGAGGATGACCGCTTCGAGCGCCCGGAAGCGGAATGGGCCGATCAGCAGCGGCAGGCGGAACTCTGCGCCACCAAGCCCGATGAGACCGCCGAGCATGCCGATGAGGGCGCCCCCGGCGAAGGCCGGCACCGGCGGGGGGCCAGGGTTGGACCCCCGCTCGTCCCGTGTGTTGGCACGCTCGGACGACAGTGGAATGGACTGCTGGGACATGGATGAGCCTCCGGCCATGATCGTTCGGACGGAGCCGCCATCATGGTATGAAATGATATGAATTGATACGAAAACAAACGATTTGACGGGTATATTGCTGGTTTAATGAGCCGAGCGTGGCGAATAGATGTTGTTTTGTAAAGATAGAATGGTCAGGACGGCTGGCCGAAGGCCGAGCTATATGCCAAATGATATGAAATTAGATGAATTGAGATGCCGGACATTCCATGGATACGCCTAACGCCCTGACTGTCGAAGATGTGGCCGAGCGGCTGCACGTCAGCCGGAGCGGCATTTATGCTCTGATCAAGGCAGGCGGGATCGGCTTCTACAAGGTCGGCCGTAAGATCCGCTTCACCGAGGCGAACGTGCGCGACTATATCGAGCGCTCCGGCAGGGCCGCGCGCGCGCCCGAGCTGGCAGGCCGCCCGGCATTCGACGAGAACCGGTATTTTGACCTGAAGGCGGAGCGTCGGGCCGGGGACGGCTTCATCATCTGCGGCCAGGACCTCATCCTCGACATCCTGTCCAACTTCATGCGCATGCACGGCGTCATGGCGCTCAGGGCCTATATCGGCAGCTACGACAGCCTCGTCTCGCTCTATTACGGCAAGGTCTCCGTCGCGAGCGCACATCTGTGGGACAGCGCCGGCGACGACTACAACGTGCCCTATGTCCGTGCCTTACTGCCTGGCGTGCGCTGCGCGGTGGTCAACGTCACCTACCGCATGCAGGGCCTCTACGTCGCCAAAGGCAACCCGAAGGCCATCCGAACATGGCAGGACTTCGCCCGCGACGACATCACCATGATCAACCGCGAGAAGGGGGCGGGATCGCGGGTGCTGCTCGACGAGAACCTGAAGCTCCTCGATCTCTACGCCAGCCGGATTAAGGGCTACGATAGCGAGAACCAATCCCATCTCGCCGTGGCGAGCGCAGTGGGCCGTGGCGACGCCGACGTGGCGGTGGGGATGGAAAAGGTCGCCCGCCAAGTAGATAATGTGGACTTCGTCCCACTGAAGAGGGAACGCTACGACCTTGTGGTCCGTAAAGAGCATCTCGACACACCGGAGGTCGCGACGATGCTCAAGATCCTGCGCTCGGAGCGGTTCCAGAACGAGTTCAAGAGCATCGGCGGATATGACATCACCGACATCGGGAAGATCGTGGCTGAGACGTGAGGCCGAATCTACTGCCGTCGCTGAAGCGCCCGAATGCCAAGTCCACGAGCGAACTTCCCGCCGCCTCCCACCGAGCCGAACGCCTCAGCCGAACCGGCCGGTGATATAGGAGCGCGTGCGCTCCTCGGTTGGGTTGGTGAAGATCAGGCTGGCCACGTCGTATTCCACCATGTGGCCGAGATGCATGAAGGCGGTGAAATCCGAGATGCGCGCCGCCTGCTGCATGTTGTGGGTGACGATCACGATGGTGTAGGCGCCCCGCAACTCGTCCATCAGTTCCTCGATCTTCGCCGTGGCGATGGGGTCGAGGGCCGAAGTGGGTTCGTCGAGCAGGATGAGCTCCGGATCTGGGGCGAGGGTGCGGGCGATGCACAGGCGCTGCTGCTGGCCGCCCGACAATCCATAGGCGGATTCCTGGAGGCGGTCCTTCACCTCGTCCCATAGGGCGGCTTGGCGTAGCGCGGCTTCCACGCGCCCATCCACTTCGGAGCGATTCCGGATGCCCCGGATGTGGAGGCCGGATGCCACATTCTCATAGACCGATTTCGGAAACGGGTTGGGCTTCTGGAACACCATGCCGATGCGCAAACGCGCGAGCATTGGATCTACTTCCGGCGCCACGATGTTGATCCCCTCCGGATAGAGGATGATCTCGCCCTGATACCGGTTGCCCGGATATAGGTCATGCATGCGGTTGAAGCAGCGCAGGAGCGTGGACTTTCCACATCCCGACGGCCCAATGAGGGCGGTGACCTTACCCTCGACGATCGGAAGCTCCACCCCCTTGAGCGCCTGGTTGTCGCCGTAGAAGAAATTGAGGTTGCGAACAGAAGCGCGCAGGGGGGCGGGCTCCTTGCTGGCCACGGCGTCCAATGCTGGGGTCACGGCGGTCATCTCGTTCTCCGAAAGGCCGGGCTGCAGCATCAGCGCATGCTCCGGCGGATCTTGTAGCGCAGCCAGATGGCGATCGCATTCATCAGCAGCGTCATAAGCAGCAGAATGAGACCGGTTGCTGCTGCGTTCACGTGGAACGCCGCCTGGGGACGTGAAACCCAGTTGAACATCTGGATCGGCATCACCGTGAACGGCGAGTTGAGCCAGTTGAAATTGATGAACGGAAAGGTGTCCTGGACCGGTGAAGGCGGCAGGAAGGCGATGAAGGTGAGCGCGCCGATGGTGATGATGGGCGCGGTCTCGCCGATGGCCCGTGACATACCGACGATGGCACCCGTGAGGATGCCGGGACGCGCGGTGGGCAGGATGTAGCCGCTCACCGTCTGCCATTTGTCGGCGCCAAGCGCATAGGCGCCCTCGCGGATCTCGAGCGGGATGGAGCGCACCGCCTCGCGTGTGGCGACTATGATGATGGGCAGGATGAGAAGCGCCAGCGTGATGCCCGCAACTAGAATCGTCTGGCCCATGGCCAAGCTCTGCACGAACAGGCCGAGGGCGAGCAGCCCATAGATGATGGAGGGCACGCCCGCGAGATTGGTCACATTGATTTCGATGAGATGGGTGATCCAGTTCCGCGGCGCATATTCCTCAAGATAGAGGCCTGCTGCGACGCCGAGCGGCACCGCCAGCGCCGTCGTCACCAGCATCACCAGCGTGGTGCCGACCCAGGCGGACAGAATGCCGGCCTCCGAAGCGCGTCGGGAGGGGAAGCTCGTCAGGAAATCAAGATCAATGCGGCCAAGCCCGTCCACCATGAAGTCCACGATGAGCGACAGCAGAACGATCATGGAAATGACGAGCACGCTGAGGCCCAGGATCGCGAAATTGCGGTCGGACCGATGCGCCCGAGCGACGATTTCCGCGTCGGAGAGGCGGCGGGAGGGTTGAGCGGCGAGCGGCTTCACGGCCATCCCCTCAATAGACTTCACGGTATTTCTGGCGGAGCCAGAAGGCGAGAATGTTGAAGGCGAAAGTCATGAGGAACAGCGTCATGCCCGCCGCGAAGATGGTGAGATAAGCGATGGAGCCATGTGGCACGTCGCCGAGGCTGATCTGGACGATATAGGAGGTGATCGTGGCTGCGCCCTCCAGAGGGTTCAGGGCGAGCTTCGCCTGCTGGCCCGCAGCAATGGCCACCACCATGGTCTCGCCCACCGCCCGCGACATGCCGAGGATGTAGGCCGCCGTCACCCCGGAGAAGGCGCCGGGGATCACCACCCGCGTCGCCGTCTGGAGCCGCGTGAAGCCCAGCGCATAGGCCCCCTCCCTCAGTTCCGCAGGGACCGCGCGCATGGCGTCCTCGCTCACGGAAACGATGTAGGGCAGGATCATGATGCCCATGACGATGCCCGGCACGAGCAGGTTGAAGCCCGCCAGCCCGGGAATGAAGATCTGGAAGATGGGCGTGAGGAACAAAAGAGCGAAATAGCCGAATGCCACAGTGGGCACGCCTGCGATAAGCTCCAGAAACGGCTTGATGGTCTCGCGCACCTGTGGCCGCGCGAACTCCGACAGATAGATTGCGAGCACGGTACCGGCTGGAATCGCGACGAGCAGGGCGATGAGCGAACTCACCAAAGTACCGGATACCAGAGTCATGATGCCGAAGTGCTTGTCCTGAAACACCGGCGTCCATTGTGTGTCGGTCAGGAAGGAGATGATCGACACCTGTGCGAAGAATTTCAGGCTTTCGGACAGGAGGACGTAGACGATGCCCGCCGTGACCAGGACAGAGAGTGCGGCACTGAGAAACAGGACAACGCGCATGATGCGGTCCACCACCCGGCGTCGCGCCAGGAAGACCGGAGAAACCGTCAGGCGCAACCGGCCTGTTCTTGAGTCTGGAGACACCGGTGCGACCACGTCCAACCCTCACCTGAATGGAGGGAGGCGCCGGAGCACCTCCCTCAGGTCCCTCAAGATCACCTGTCAGTAGACGAGCTTTTCCTTGACGAGATCCTCGACGGAGACGCCGACCTTGGACCCGGTGAAGCCGGTGCCGATCTCACGCTTCTTGAAGCGCTCCTGGAACACCTTCAGGGCGGCCTCGGGCAGCGGCACATAGCCGACTTCCTTGACCAGCTCGACCGCGTGCTTCGGGTCCTGGTAGAACTCAACGAACTTCGCCACCTCCGGACGGGTTTCGGCCGCCTTCTTGTTCACGTAGATGAAGATCGGCCGCGACAGAGGCTGGTACTTGCCGGTGCGGGCGTTCTCGACCGACGGCTCCACGGCGGGCGCGGCGTCATCGACCTTGATCTTCACCGCCTTCAGCTTGCCGGTGTTCTCTTCATAGTAAGCAAGGCCGAAAAAGCCGAGGGCGTTGGGATCGCCCGCCACGCCCTGGACCAGCACGTTGTCATCCTCCGATGCGGTGAAGTCGCCGCGGCTGGAATGCTCCTTGCCGACGATGGCGGCGGTGAAATAGTCGTAAGTGCCTGAGTCGACGCCCGCGCCGTAGAGCACCAGCGGCCGATCCGGGTAGCTGTCGCGGACCTGCTTCCAGTTGGTGATCTTGCCCTGGGCCTCGGGCTCCCAGATCTTCTTCAGATCCGCAACCGTCATCTCGCTCGCCCAGGTGTTGGACGGGTGGACGATGACCGTGAGCGCATCAAGGGCGACCGGCAATTCGATATACTCGATGCCGGCTTCCTTGCAGGCCTTCTGCTCGGCGGAGGTGATGGGGCGCGAGGCGTCAGAGATGTCGATCTCTCCGCGGCAGAACTTCTTGAAGCCGCCGCCGGTACCGGAGATGCCGACCGTCACCTTGATATCCTTGTTCGCCTTCTGGAATTCCTCCGCCATGGCTTCGGTCACGGGGAATACCGTGGACGACCCGTCGACCTTGACCAGTGCCTGGGCAGCGGCGCCGTTGAAGGCCGCGCCGGTAGCGAGCAGCGCGAGGGCGCTCGCGAGAGTGATGATCTTCATGAGGATGCCGTCTCCCTGGACAGTGCCGCTAGGGCTTCTGATGCTCACCTAGCCTCACGGGCTCTAAGCATGTTATGTAACAAATTCATGACAATTTGTGTATATCGAGCGATATTCCTGAATCAACAGAGATTTTATCGAATATGACGCAACGTAGTTCTAGGCTATGGTTGGCTTTATTTCATGTAAATCATATGGACATCGTGGCAATTGTCCATGGTTGATTGCAATTTTTGAGAGGCTATCCGACTTCGATTGACGTATATTACTTATATAAAGTCCATATGAAGCGCCTATTATTCATTTCTCCTCCCGAACAAATTTGCCTCTCAACCTCGCGAGCATTCCGTCTCTACATTACATCATTTCCATTTGTATCGACATATCGATAATTTATACTATCGCTGCGATTGGCGCGACGTAAATGGCGTCACAAGAGTGACATGAAGGCCATATAGCGATCTGTCCACTCCTATCGACATAATGACTCGTATGGAGCTATCTGTTTCCAGCGATATGTCGCTAGGACCCAAGGGAGGCCAGCCGTGAATCGCATTCTTGTCTGGACAGCTGCGGCGACGCTCGCGGCCCTGTCGATGTTCGCGCCTCCGGCGCGCGCCGCGGAGGTGCGGGGTGCCGGCTCCACCTTCGCCTATCCGATCATCTGGAAATGGGCGGAGGCGTTTCGTGAGCGCACAGGCCACATCGTAGGATACCAGTCGGTGGGTTCGTCGGCCGGCGTCAACCGTATTAAGGACGGGGTGGTGGATTTCGGCGCGTCCGACAAGCCGCTGAAGCCGGAAGAACTGGAGAAATATGGCCTCGGCCAGTTCCCCATCGTGTTCGGTGGCGTCGTTCCGGTGTTCAACGTGGACGGCGTGGGGCCCGGCCAGCTCCGCTTCACCGGCGCCCTTCTCGCTGACATCTATCTCGGCAAGGTCACGACCTGGTCCGATCCCGCCATCAGGGCCCTCAATCCCGACGTCAAGCTGCCCAACGCGAAGATCGTGGTGGTGCACCGTTCCGATGGATCTGGAACCACGTTCAACTGGGTGTCCTACCTTGCCAAGGCGAGCCCGGAGTGGAAGCAGCAGGTCGGCGAAGGCAGCGCAGTCGCCTGGCCGGTGGGGTATGGCGCGCGCGGTAACGAAGGGGTCGACCGAGGTCAAGCGGGTCCCGAATGCCATCGGCTATGTCGAATACACCTATGTGGTGCAGGTGAAGCTGGCCTATGGCCTCGTCCAGAACCGTGCTGGCAAGTTCATCGCACCCAGCGCGGCGGCGTTCCAGGCGGCGGCGCTGAGCTTCGATTGGGCCGGCGCCAAGGACTTTTTCGTCGTCATCACCGATTCCCCCGCCGAGGATGCCTATCCTATTGCGGCGACCACCTTCGCTCTCATGTACCGCGAGCCGAAGGTGCCGGCGAACAGCCAAGCCGCCTTCGAGTTCTGGCGTTTCGCCCTGGGCGAGGGCGAGAAATTTGCGTCCGAGCTCGGCTATGTTCCCTTGCCGCCGGCTCTGGTCCAGCAGGTCAAGGACTATTGGGCCAGGACCTTCAAGGGCGGCGCCTGAGGCACTTGGGCTGACGCGTGAGCAGCATTCGAACGGTGAGACAAGATGGACGAGACGAAGCTGAATGGGGAAGACGCCACGCGGATCTTCGATGCGCTGTCCCAAGGCACGCGCTTCGAGACTTATCGTCTTCTGCTGCGCTATGTGCCCTATGGCCTTCAGGCGGGCGACATCGCCCGCCTGCTGGCGGTAGCGCACAATACCATGTCGGTGCACCTCGGCGTGCTGGAGCGTGCCGGCCTTGTCACGTCGCGGCGCGAGGGACGGTCCATCATCTATGCCGTCAGCTTGTCCACAGCGGGCCCTGTGCTGAGCCAACTGATGGCGGAGATGGGTTTTGCCGTCTCCCCCGGTGCGGGACCGGCCCCGCGGCCTTTCCACAGCTGCGTCCTGCCGCTGGGAATGATCGCGTCTACAATGTTCTGCTGGTCTGCTCGGCCAACTCGGCACGGTCGCTGATCGCGGAGGCGTTGCTCAACCGCGAGGGGCGAGGCCGCTTCAAGGCCTACTCGGCCGGCAGTCGGCCGAAGCTCAAGCCGCACTCGATGGCTATCGATCTGCTCGACTCGCTCGGCTACGACACGACGAACCTCGCCTCCAAGAGCTGGGATGGGTTCGCCAGGCCGGATGCGCCCCAGATGGATTTCGTCATCACTACCTGCGACGCCGCAGCTGGGGAAATCTGCCCTGCCTTCCCCGGTCATCCGCTACAGGCCCATTGGGGTCTGCCCGACCCGATCCGGGTGAAGGGAACCGAAGCTGAGCAGAAGGCTGCCTTCGTTGCCACCTACCGTCGGCTCGCCGGGCGTATCTCCGCCTTCGTCAACCTGCCATTGAGCAGCTCGATCTTGCTTCGCTCAAGGAGCGCATCGGCGAGATCGGGAAATGGAGGGAGCGACGGACCTCACACTCTCGGGACAGGCCGCGTGAACTGTCGTCGTCCTGAAACAGACCGCGCCCACGCTCTCGCCGCAATCGGCCGCAGCTGGCGGCCTTGGGAGATCCCGCACCGTGTCCGTGTTTGAACGCTATCTCACTCTCTGGGTGTTCCTGTGCATCATCGCCGGCGTCGCGCTTGGCGCGCTGGCGCCGTCCGTGTTCCAGACCATCGGGGCGCTGGAAGTGGCGCGGGTCAACCTGCCGGTAGCCATCCTCATATGGCTGATGATCGTGCCCATGCTGGTCAAGATCGACTTTGCCGCGCTCAAGGAGGTCGGCCGGCACTGGCGCGGAATCTCGGTGACGCTGCTGGTGAACTGGGCGGTGAAGCCGTTCTCCATGGCGTTCCTCGGCTGGCTGTTCATCGGCTATCTGTTCCGACCCTACCTGCCAGCCGACCAGATCGATAGCTATATCGCCGGCCTCATCCTTCTGGCGGCGGCGCCCTGCACGGCCATGGTGTTCGTCTGGTCAAATCTCACCAAGGGTGAGCCCCACTTTACCTTGTCCCAGGTGGCGCTGAACGACGCCATCATGATCGTCGCCTTCGCGCCCGTCGTGGGGCTGTTGCTCGGGCTCTCCTCCATCACCGTGCCGTGGGACACACTCTTCCTGTCGGTGATGCTCTACATCGTCGTCCCGGTGATCGCGGCGCAGCTCCTCCGCGGGCGCATCCTGGCGACCGGTGGACAGGCCGGGCTCGATCGCCTGCTCGGCGTGCTCCAGCCGCTCTCCCTGGTGGCGCTGCTCGCCACCCTGGTGCTGCTGTTCGCCTTCCAGGGCGAGCAGATCCTCGCCCAGCCGCTGGTGATTGCGCTGCTGGCCGTGCCGATCTTGATCCAGGTCTATTTCAACTCGGGCCTTGCCTATCTCCTGAACCGGCTGTCCGGCGAAGCCCACTGCGTGGCCGGCCCCTCTGCCCTCATTGGGGCCTCCAATTTCTTCGAGCTGGCGGTGGCTGCCGCCATCAGCCTGTTCGGATTCAAGTCGGGTGCGGCTCTCGCCACCGTGGTGGGTGTGCTCATCGAGGTTCCGGTGATGCTCTCGGTGGTGTGGATCGTGAACCATACCAAGGACTGGTACGAAGCCGGCGGCGTGAGGGTGACGGACGCCGGCGACCGCACCAAAGCCTGAGATCATCGCGGCAACGCCGCACCTTTTCAAAGTTTGCGAGGATGACGGTGCCATGAGAGTAGGGATCAACGGCCTCGGCCGCATTGGACGGCTTTCGCTTCGCGCGGCCATGGGGGCGGCCTACCGCCCGGACAATGATCCGCGCGGCAACAACCGGCTCGAGATCGTTCATCTCAACGAGATCAAGGGTGGGGCGGAAGCCATCGCCCATCTCCTCGAATTCGACAGCGTACAGGGGCGCTGGCGTGCGCCCATCGCAGCCGAGGGCGCGGATAGTGTGCGCATCGGCGAGAAGAGCTTGTCTTTCTCCTCTCACGCGACGCCGGGCGATATCCCCTGGGGCGATCTCGGCGTGGACCTCGTACTGGAGTCCACCGGCAAGTTTCTCACCCCCGCCGTGCTCGAAGGTCACCTGAAGCGCGGCGCCAAGCGCGTAATCGTCGCCGCGCCGGTGAAAGACCCGTCCGTGCTGAACGTTGTGGTGGGGGTGAACGAGCAGCTCTACGACCGAGAGACGCATCCCATCGTCACCGCTGCCTCCTGCACCACCAACTGCCTCGCCCCGGTGGTGAAGGTGGTGCACGAGGCCATCGGCATCCGCCACGGCCAGATCACCACCATCCACGATCCCACCAACACCAACGTGGTGGTGGACGCGCCCCACAAGGACCTGCGCCGCGCCCGCTCGGCCATGCTCTCGCTGCAGCCTACTACCACCGGCAGCGCCACCGCCATCGCCCTCATCTATCCCGAGCTGAAGGGCAAGCTGAACGGCCATGCGGTGCGCGCCCCGGTGCTCAACGCCTCGCTCACCGACTGCGTGTTCGAGCTCAACCGCGAGACCACGGCGGACGAGGTGAACGCGTTGTTCGCCAAGGCCGCCGCGGGTGCGCTCAACGGTATCCTCGGCTTCGAGCCGCGCCCTTTGGTGTCGGCGGACTACGCCCGCGACACCCGCTCCGCAATCGTTGATGGGCCGTCCACCCTCGTCACCGACGGCACCTTGCTCAAGGTCTATGCCTGGTACGATAACGAGATGGGCTATGCCTGCCGCATGGTGGACCTTGCCTGCCACCTCGAACGCGTGGGGCTGTGAGATGGCGGCGTCATCCTCCGCGGGCCTGCGCAACTACGCCATCGTCACCGCGGCCTATTGGGGCTTCACGCTGACCGACGGCGCCTTGCGCATGCTGGTGCTGTTCACCTTCTTCAAGCTCGGCTACTCGCCCTTCACCCTCGCCTTCCTGTTCTTGCTCTACGAGGCGGCGGGCATCGGGGCGAACTTCATCGGCGGCTGGCTCGCCGCCCGCTTCGGCATCACCCGTATGCTGACAGTCGGGCTCACGACCCAGATCGCCGGCTTCCTGCTGCTCTCCGCCATGTCGCCCACCTGGGAAACGGCCGTTCTTGTTGCCTGGGTGGTGGCGGCGCAGGGCGTGTGCGGCGTGGCGAAGGACCTCACCAAGACCGCCTCCAAGTCCGCCATCAAGGTGACGGAGGCCGAGGCCAAGGGTAACGCCGAGGGGCGCCTGTTTCGCTGGGTGGCGTGGTTCACCGGTTCCAAGAATGCCATGAAGGGCTTCGGCTTCTTTCTTGGCGGCGTGCTCCTGGAGGCGTTCGGCTTTCGCTTGTCGCTGTGGCTCATGGCTGCCGTGCTGGCGCTGGTGCTTCTCGGCGTGCTGCTGTCCCTGCCGCCTATGATGGGCAAGGCCAAGGCGAGTAGTTCGGCAAGAGAATTGTTCGGCAAGAGCCGGGGTGTGAACCTGCTCGCTGCTGCCCGCGTCGCCTTGTTCGGCGCGCGGGACGTGTGGTTCGTGGTGGGCGTGCCGGTCTTCCTCTATGGGATGGGCTGGACCTTTCCCATGGTGGGCGGCTTCCTCGCGCTGTGGACCATCGGCTACGGCATCGTGCAGGCATCCGCGCCCGCCGTGGTGAGCCGCAGCCCGGACGGCCTGTCCAAGGAAGTGCCAGCGGCGCGCTGGTGGGCGCTCGGCCTCGCTCTGGTGCCGGTGGCCATCGCCGTGCTCCTCGCCGTGACACCCCTGCGGCCGGACATCATCGTCGTGATCGGGCTCGCCATCTTCGGCGCCGCCTTCGCCGTGAACTCCTCCCTGCATTCCTACCTGATCCTGGCCTATGCCGGATCGGAGAAGGCAGCCGAGGACGTGGGTTTCTATTACGCCGCCAATGCAGCGGGGCGCTTCATCGGCACCCTCCTGTCCGGCCTGCTCTATCAGGTGGGTGGGATCTATGCCTGCCTCGGGGGGTCGGCCCTGATGCTCGCCGTCTGTTTTGGCACCACCCTCCTGCTGCCGCTTCATTCCCAGCCGATGGGAACGCCGGCACCGAGCAGATAAGGCTCCGGCTTCGAGTTCGCGTACCAGCATCGTCCGATTGAACTACACCGTCACTGGAGAGAAGAGATGACGCTACCGCGCTTTCTCGCACGCACCCTCTTGCTTGCCGCCATGTGCCTGGGGCCAAGCATCGCCCATGCCGACTTCAAGCTCGACCCACGCTTCACGGACGCGAATGGCGACATGGTCGCGGACGCGCCGACTGATCCTTCCAAGCAGATCGACCCGGACACGCTGATCTTCTCCTACACCCCCGTTGAGGATCCGGCCGTCTACGCCAAGGTGTGGCAGGAATTCACCGACCATCTCGCGAAGGTGACCGGCAAGAAGGTGCAGTTCTTCCCCGTGCAGTCCAACGCCGCCCAACTCGAAGCTATGCGCGCCGGGCGCCTGCATGTGGCCGGCTTCAACACCGGCTCCAATCCCATCGCCGTCGCCTGCTCCGGCTTCGTGCCGTTCGCCATGATGGCCTCGAAGGACGGTGCCTACGGCTACGAGATGGAGATCATCACCTATCCCGGCTCCGGCATCACCAAGGTCGAGGACATCAAGGGGAAGAAGATGGCCTTCACCTCGGAGACCTCCAATTCCGGCTACAAGGCGCCGTCCGCGCTGCTGCGCTCGCAGTTCGGCATGGAGGCGGGCAAGGATTACGAACCCGCCTTCTCCGGCAAGCACGACAATTCCATCATCGGCGTCGCCAACAAGGATTATCCGGCAGCGGCCGTCGCCAATTCGGTGATGAAGCGCATGATCGCCCGCGGCGTGATCAAACCCGAGCAGGTGGTGACGATCTACAAGTCGCAGACCTTCCCCACCACCGGCTATGGCTATGCCTACAATCTGAAGCCCGAGCTCGCCGCCAAGGTGAAAGAGGCGTTCTTCAGCTTCAATTGGGATGGCACTGCTCTCCTGAAGGAGTTCCAGTCGGCCGAGCCGCCGCAGGAGAAATTCATTCCCATCACCTTCAAGGAGACCTGGGCGGTGGTGCGCCAGGTCGATGACGCCATGGGCGTCAGCTACGCCTGCAAGTAAACTCTGGAGAGAGGGACTGTGGGATGCTGACCATCGCCGGTCTGTCCAAGCGCTACGCCAAGGGGGACAAGGCCCTCGATGATGTTTCGCTCAGCATCCCCGCCGGCCAGGTGGTGGGCCTGATCGGTCCGTCGGGGGCAGGCAAGTCCACCCTCATCCGCTGCATGAACCGGCTGGTGGAGCCCACGTCCGGCTCCATCCGCCTCGGCGACACCGAGATCACCCGCCTCGGAGGCATGGGCCTGCGGCGCGCGCGGCGGCGCATGGGCATGATCTTCCAGGAATATGCCCTGGTGGAGCGCCTCACGGTGATGGAGAACGTGCTCTCCGGCCGGCTCGGATACGTGGGCTTCTGGCGCGCCTTCCTGCGCCGGTTTCCCCAGGCCGACGTTGACCGGGCCTTCGCCGTGCTCGACCGCGTTGGCCTGATGGATCACGTGGACAAGAGGGCGGACGAGCTGTCCGGCGGCCAGCGCCAGCGCGTCGGCATCGCCCGCGCTCTGGTGCAGGAGCCGGACATCATGCTAGTGGACGAGCCCACCGCCAGCCTCGACCCCAAGACCTCGCGCCAGATCATGCGCCTCATCGTCGAGGTGTGCGCCGAGCGCCGGCTCGCCGCCATCGTCAACATCCACGACGTGGCGCTGGCGCAGATGTTCGTCCAGCGCATCATCGGCCTCAAGGCCGGGCGCACCGTGTTCGACGGCCCTCCGGAGGCACTCGACACCGATGTGCTCACCGCCATCTATGGCGAGGAGGACTGGTCGCGCACCATCCGCGAGGCGGAGGATGATGCGGTGGAAGAAGCCGCCGCCGAGGATGCGGTCCGTGTCCTGCGGGTCCAGGCCACGCCATCCGCCGTGGCGAGGACGCTGTGAGCGCTGTGTCCGTTCCGGCGCACCGCTGGCGGCCGCCGCCGCTCGTCGCCAATCCCTGGCTGCGCTATGCACTCATCGGCGGCGCGGCGCTCTATCTGGCGCTCGCCCTCGGCAGCGTCGAGGTCAACTGGGCACGCCTGTCGGACGGCTGGGCGCGCGGGTTGCGCTTCATCTCCGGCTTCCTGGAGCCGAACTTCTCCCGGCGCTGGGACGACATCATCCAGGGCATGATCGAGAGCCTGACCATGACGGTGACCTCCACCGTGGTGGGCATCGCCATCTCGGTTCCCATCGGCATCGGCGCCGCCCGCAACGTGGTGCCGCGCGGGGTCTATTTCGCTTGCCGGGCCATCATCGCCGTGTCGCGGTCCCTGCAGGAGATCATCGTCGCCATATTGCTGGTGGCCATGGTGGGCTTCGGGCCGTTCGCGGGCTTCCTCACCCTGTCGTTCGCCACCATCGGCTTCCTCTCCAAGCTGCTGGCCGAGGACATCGAGGACATCGACCCCGCCCCTGTGGAGGCGATCCGCGCCACCGGGGCGCCCTGGCCATCGCTGATCGCCTTTGGGGTGCTGCCGCAGGTGGCGCCGCGCCTCCTCGGGCTTTCGCTCTACCGGCTCGACATCAATTTCCGCGAATCCGCGGTGGTGGGCATCGTCGGCGCGGGCGGCATCGGTGCCACGCTCAACACCGCTATCGATCGTTACGAGTTCGACAGCGCCGCCGCCATCCTCATCCTCATCATCGCCATCGTGATGGCGAGCGAATATGTCTCCGGCCTCGTGCGCGGGCCGGTGAAATAATGCCGGTCATAGCCCTCCCCGAAGGCCGCCGGTCCTGGCAACGGCGCACTTCGCGCGGCCAGATCGCCGTGTGGTTCGGCTGGCTTCTCGCCGTGGCCTTCACCGTGTTCTGCTGGCGGGTGATGACGGAAGGCACCATCTGGGCCTTCGTCTGGGATGCCCCCACCCAGGCCGCCGACATCGGCGCGCGCATGGTCCCGCCGCGCTGGTCCTATTTCCCGGCACTGCTCAAGCCGCTTTGGGACACGCTCAACATTGCCACCCTCGGCACGCTCATCGCCATCGTGCTGTCGGTGCCGGTGGCCTTCCTCGCGGCACGCAACACCACGCCTAGCGCCGCCTTCGTGCGGCCGCTGGCGCTGTTCGTCATCGTCGCCTCGCGCTCCATTAATTCCATCATCTGGGCGCTGCTGCTGGTGGCGATCCTGGGTCCGGGCGTGCTGGCCGGCATCATCGCCATCGCGCTCAGGTCCATCGGCTTCATCGGCAAGCTGCTCTACGAGGCCATCGAGGAAATCGACGAGAGCCAGGTGGAGGCGATCCGCGCTACCGGCGCCTCGGGCGCCCAGACCCTCGCCTACGGGATCGTGCCGCAGATCATGCCCGCCTTCGCCGGCATCAGCGTGTTTCGCTGGGACATCAACATCCGCGAATCCACGGTGCTCGGCCTGGTTGGCGCGGGCGGGATAGGACTCAACCTGGAAAGCTCGCTCAATACGCTGGCGTGGCCGCAGGTGACGCTGATCCTCATGGTGATCCTCGCCACCGTGGTGGTGAGCGAATGGGTGTCCGCCAAGGTCCGCCACGCCATCATCTGATCTTCGGAGCCTGAACGATGACTGAGCATTCCCTTGTCACCATCTGGCACAATCCGGCCTGCGGCACATCGCGCAACACGCTCGCCCTGATCCGCAACGCCGGTATCGAGCCGACGATCGTCGAATATCTCAAGACCCCGCCCGCGCGGGAAGAGGTCGCCGCCGCCATCGCCGCGGCGGGCCTCACGGTGCGCGCCGCGACCCGCCAGAAGGGCACACCCTATGCCGAACTCGGCCTCGACGATCCCGCCCTCACCGACGACACTCTGCTCGATGCCATGATGGCCCACCCCATCCTCATTAACCGGCCGTTCGTCTTCACCCCGCTCGGGGCGCGGCTGTGCCGGCCGTCGGAAAGGGTCCTGGACATCCTGCCCGCGCCGCAGAAAGGGCCGTTTACGAAGGAGGATGGAGAGGTGGTGATCGATGCCGAGGGACGGCGCGTTTGCTGACGCGGGGAGCGCTTTCAAGTATGCCTTGATGATTGACACATTGATGATCGATGTATAGCCTTCCTGCATGTCTCGAACCTCTCCATCGGCCACCCCATCCGTTCCGCCGTCGCCCGCCCCGGTGCCGAAGCCCGGGCCCGATTTCCTGAGCCGTGCCTACTGGAACGGCACCATCAAGATGAGCCTGTCCAAATTCTTCATTCTGTGCGTGCTGCATCAGCGGCCCATGCACGGATACGACGTGGCAAGGGCAGTCGAGGCAACGACGAACGGCTGCTGTTCCCCTGCAGAGGGCACCATCTATCCGGTGCTGCGGGAGTTCGAGGAGGGCGGATACGTCACCGCTGCAAGCGAGGTGGTCTCGGGCCGCGAGCGCAAGGTCTACACCCTCACGGACAAGGGCCGCGCCGCCTTCAAGGTGGCGGTGGAGGCCTGGATGGACGTAACGCGCTGTCTGGTCGACGCGGAGAAGATGATCGCCGGCGCGCCGGACAAAGTCGGGAGCACTCCGGGATGCTGCCCCTGACCCGCATTCATTTGCCCTTAAGCATCGCTCGTCAATGGATCGACCATCGGAGTCTCCCGTCATGACCGGATCGCTACCCGTCGCTATCATCGGAGCCGGCCCCGTGGGGCTTGCCGCCGCGGCGCATCTGCTGGCCCGCGGCCTCGCGCCTCTCGTCTTCGAGCGCGGCGCCGGCGTCGGCACCTCGCTCAAGGCCTGGGGCCACGTGCGGGTGTTCTCGCCCTGGGGCTACAACATCGACGCGGCCGCCCGCACGCTGCTGGAGGAAACCGGCTGGAGCGCGCCGAACCCCAAGGCCCTGCCGCTCGGCGGGGAGATCGTGCGGCACTATCTCGAGCCGCTGGCGGCTCATCCCGCCCTTGCGCCCCACCTGCGGTTCGGGGCACAGGTGAGCGCCATCGCCCGCCACGGCCTCGACAAGATGTCATCCGAGGGGCGCGCGGACACGCCGTTCGCGATCTGCTGGCGCGACGCGAACGGCGCTGAGCACCGTTCGCTCGCCCGTGCCGTCATCGACGCCTCCGGCACCTGGAGCCAGCCCAACCCCATGGGCGCGGACGGCCTGCCGGTGCCCGGCGAGGAAGAGGCAGCCGCGCATGTCGCCTATGGCATTCCCGACGTGTCCGGCGCTGAGCGCGAGACCTATTCCGGCCGGCGCGTGCTGGTGGTGGGCTCCGGCCATTCGGCCATCAATGTGGTGCTCGATCTTCTCCGCCTGCAGGAGGCGGCGCCAACGACCCGCGTCACCTGGGCGCTTCGGCGCAACCGCATGGAGAAGCTGCTGGGCGGCGGCCTCAACGACGCGCTGCCCGCCCGCGGTGCCCTCGGCCTTGCGGCGACGCAGGCCATCGCCGCCGGCGGCTCGATGTCCTCGCGCCGTTCGCGGCGGAGCGGATTGTCGGCGGCGCGGCGGGGCTGGACGTGTCCGGCCGTCTCGGCACGGAGCCCTGGACCAGGACCGTGGACCGGATCGTGGTGGCCACCGGCTTTCGCCCCGACCTTGCCGTGCTGCGCGAGGTGCGCGTCGCCCTCGATCCCGCCGTCGAGGCACCGCCGGCCCTCGCGCCGCTGATCGACCCGAACCTGCATTCGTGCGGCACCGTCCCGCCCCATGGCGCGGCGGAGCTGGCCCACCCCGAGCCGGGCTTCTACATCGTCGGCTCCAAGTCCTACGGCCGCGCCCCCACCTTCCTGATGGCCACGGGCTATGAGCAGGTCCGCTCCATCGCGGCGGAGATCGCCGGCGATCACGACGCGGCGCGCAGTGTCCATCTGGTGCTGCCGGAGACCGGCGTCTGCAGCGCCGCACCGGTGACGGCAGGGGCATCCGGCTGTTGTGGTGGGCCTGCGCCTCGGGACGCCGATGCCTGCTGCGCGGACGATGCCCAGGCCAAGGCGGAAGGCAAGGACGGCTGCGGCTGCGATACCGCCGCGCCGCAGGCCGAGGCGCCACCCCGCCGCGGGACGGCCGCGTGACCAGCGGCCTGAGCGGCGAACTCGCGCAACCGGCGCCAGCGCGCCCGCTTTCCGGCCGCAGCCTGTTCATCACCGGCCTCGGCATTGGCCAGATCTGCTCCTGGGGATCGCTCTACTACAGCTTTCCCCTGATAGCGGAGGCCATGGAGCGCGACCTCGGCTGGTCGAAGCCGGATCTGTTCGGCGCCGCGACGCTCGGCCTCGCCCTCGGGGGCATGGCCGCCTTCCCCGTGGGCGCCGCCGTCGACAAAGGCCACGGCAGGTGGGTGATGGCGGCGGGAGCCGGCCTCGCCGGCCTCTGCCTCCTTGCCTGGTCGCAGGTGCAGCAGCTCTGGCTGTTCTATAGCCTGATGGCCGCCATCGGCGTCCTCCAGGCGGCAACCCTTTATGAGCCGGCGTTCGCGGTGGTGGCGCGCAGGACCGGAGCGGCCGGCGCCCGGGCCGGCATTACCGCGCTCACCCTATGGGGCGGATTTGCCTCCACGGTCTTCATTCCGCTGATCCAGATCCTGCTGGATCTGGCGGGCTGGCGTGGCGCACTGGTGGCGCTCGGCGCCGTGAACCTCGTGGTGTGCGCGCCGCTCTATGCCGCGGTGATCCGGCCCGCGGCCGACCACGCGGCATCGCCGGTCCACGCTCTTGCACTGTCGGGAGCGGGCACCCTGCGGCAGGTCATGGGGCGCGTTGCCCGCCGGCCCACCTTCTGGGCCCTGGCGGTGGCGTTCACCGCCTATGCCGCCACCTTCTCCGCCTTCACCTTCCACCTCTATCCCCTGCTGCTGGAGCGCGGCTTCACGGCGGGCAGCGTGGTGCTGGCCATGGCCATCATCGGCCCAACCCAGGTGGCGGGTCGGATCGCCGTCTCGGTGTTCGCGCCGCGCGCTCCGGTGCGACTCATCGGCAGCTGTGCCGTGCTAGCCTTTCCGGTCGCCATACTCGCCTTGGCGTGGCTGCCACCCAGCTTTGCCCTGGTGGCGGCCATCGTGGCGCTCTACGGCAGCGCCAACGGCATCATGACCATCGTGCGTGGGCTCGCCGTGCCGGAGATGCTGACCCGGCAGGCCTATGGCGCCGTGAACGGCGCGCTGGCGGCGCCCTCGATGCTCGCCCGCGCTTTGGCACCCGCCGGTGCCGCGCTCCTCTGGGCGCAATCCCAGTCTTACGGCGCGGTCCTCTCTGCCATGGCTGCGGGAGGCGTCCTGCTGGCGGGCGCCTTCTGGGCCGCAGCAGCCTTTTCGCGGAACGAGGACATGGAGCGCCACGAGAGGGCTCCTTCTATGCCGGACCGCCGCTAAGCCCCCGCCGCAACACACCCTTCCTGAAAAGAATTAAAGCGGAACAACGCATCCAACACCATCCGGCTTATCAGCGCTCGGCGGCTCACTGCATACGCGCTAAAGCTGCAGGAAACTGATGTGCTCCTCATTTCCCCTGCCAGTTACAAGTTTAGGTCTGGCGGGGTTTGGGTCCTCGTGGGACTGGTTGGCGAACGTCGACGATGGGAGGCCACCGAGGCTCATGTGAAGTCTGACGATATTGTAGTCGATTGCCCGAGCCTCGATGATCCGCCTCACCTCTACAAGTGAGGATGTTTGAAGCGTTCAGATCTTTACGAGCATCGCGGTCACGTACATCAGGCCCGCGCCGGTGGCGAGCCCCGTCATTGCGGCTGGCGTGAAGAACGAAACATGAGTCTCGCCGCTTCTGCGCACTAGTAGCGATCCGACTTCCGCAATCACCTGAAGGATAGCCCCGGCACCGACCGCCAGCGCTAGCGCCGACCACTGCGGCGCGTAGGCAAGGCTGCCGATCCACAGACCTGCGACGGCTGGTCCGCCCGCAAGCAGCGTCAACCCGGCGAAGGTCCAAAGTGGTGGGCGTACTTTCAGTATCGGCGCGGCAATGCCGATGCCTTCCGTGATGTTGTGCAACGTAAAGCCGAGCACCAGAAAAATACCGAGATCCGCCGCTCCGGAGGCGAAAGAAGCGCCGATGGCAAGGCCTTCGCCGAGATTGTGCAATCCTATCCCCAGCGCAATGAAGGTCGATAGGGCCAGCCCGGTCGGTGTGCCACGGCTGCGGCCGACAGCCATCAGCAAGAGGAAACTCCCCATAGTGGTGAGGATGACCATCACCGGTCCCTGGAACAAGGCGGCGGCCTCGCCGGCAAGTTCGAGCGCTTCAGCAACTGCATCAATCACGAGGAAAGCGAGAAGCCCCACCGTCAATGCGAGTAGGAAGTCCATGCCGTTGCGGCCAACGCCACGGAGAACTGGGTAGAACATGAGGCCGATAGCGACGGGAAGGATGCCGACAAAGACGCCAAGGGCAGCCTGGGATACGAAGCTCATCGAATCCACGGTCGGTGTCGCAACCGCGACGGGGATCTCACGCTTGAACGTGGCGCCGGTGTTGGTGAGGATTTTCACGCCGTGCGCCTCGCCGACCACCCAAGGGAACGGCAACTGAACCCAGGCGGTCGCGCCGCGGGCGATCGGACCCGGCGGTGTCTGCGTAAACTGCCAATAGGCGTCATCGACCTGGACCTGGGCGATCGTCATGGGTTGCGAGCCGCCGGCACGGACCAGTAGGCGAACTCCATCGGAACCTAGGATCGTCCGCTCGAAGGTCAGCTTCTCGACCGGCGGTGCGCCGTTGCGAAAGCTCGATAACGGATCGGTCCCAATCAACCACGCCATCGCGAGACCAAGCACGGTAAACGGGATAGCGATCCAGAACAACGAGGCTCGACCCGGACGCCCGACTGGAAGTGTTGTCGCAGCATTGGAAGGGGGCCGCCCAGCTTGGTTCATGATACGGTCTCCACGACATCGAACATGCCCACCCAACCGAGTTCGGTGAACTCCGACTGATGCGGGTGGAACATGTAGAGACCGGGCTCGTGCTCCGTGAAATGGAACTCAAGGATGCCGCGCTCGGCTTGGCATTGGGTGATGAGGTCGACGGTCTTCAGGGTCGGGGTCAAGGTCGTGCCTTGATTGAAGTATTCAAAGAAATTAGCATGCAAATGAAAAGAATTTATCGGATCGAACTCGATCACATTGATAAGGTAGACGCGAACCGGTTTGTCTCTAAGGATCTTGATGGGTTTTTTGCATAGGCATGGGCTACCGTATTGACAGCATAGACCTCGTTCTTGCCGTCGAAATTGGTATCGAATGCATTCATAACCATTACGAGTTCTTGCCACTCGGCATTCTCCGCCGTGCCGAGCAGGCGTGAGCGGGCAACTGCCTCATATTCGGGATGGCGAGTGGGATCCGGGTCGATGACGAAGGCTCCGTACATGCCCTTGTGAATATGCCGCTTCAGCGGCAGAGCGTGACAGTGATAGAGGTGACATCCGAAAGGCAGTGCATCAAACTCGTAGACAAACTCCTCGCCCGGAGCGACTAGCCCTGCGCCTGGAACGCCATCCATCCGCGCCGCATGGATGCCATGAAAATGCATCGAATGAGGATGCGAGCCGTAGTTTTTGAAGACGATCCTCAGCCGCTCACCTTCGGTCGCGCGCAGTGACGGGCCGGGCACCCGGCCATTATAGGTCCAGGCCAGAAACATGATGCCGGGGGCGATCTCGATCTCCTTGTCCTCGGCGGTGATCTCGAAGGTTCTTAGCGTCCGCCCATCCGGAAGCTGGGACACAGTGCCTCTATCCCAGTCGGTCAGAAGCTTGGTCGGATCGAAGCCATTACGAGCTTCGTCGACCTCGCCCACCGTGATCATCGCACCATGGGGTCCGCTGTGGGCTGAGGCCAGCTTTGCTTCAGCGCCGACAGTTCCTGCATGCGAAGCGTGTCCTGACTGCGCTAGAGCACCAGTCATACCTATCGCTGCGCCGCTGGCAGCCGCTAGCCCGCCTCCCAGCACCACGCGCCGGCTCAGCCGTTTACGTAACCAAGCTGGCACTTTGATCATATGCATCGCTTTCTGCAAATGCGAATTAGTCGCATATAAATAGCATAAGCTACAATTGGTGGCCATTGCCAATTGACGTCGAGAAGGGCTTCCTCCTCTCCGCAACATGGGCGCCAACTTCCGCCATATCGCAGAAGATCAGGCAATCGGGGCATGCCGAGTCTAGCCTTGAGGGGCGCGAGGTTGGCTGCCTCGATCAGGTCCGGAAATCCGACTGCCCTCACATAGGCAAGCCAACCGCTACGATGGCCACAGTTCGGATCGCGGGTCACGGTCATCTTGTGCGATGTCTCGGCCGCCCAGAGGCGCGATAGCACGAGCATAGAAGTCGCCTATGTGGCGCCGATCACCAACTCACGGTGTGCTGCGAAAAGCTCGGCTGTCACGGCGCTTCTCCTTTCGCTGGCTGTTTCCTCGCGTCCGGCTTCCGATCGAAGCTGCGCATGACGCTCCTCACCGAAAGAAGACGTATTTCGTGAGGGCGGCGATCACCAGCACCAAGACGAGGATGCCGATCAGGCCGGCAAGGCCCATGCCCCATCCCATGGATCCGATCATGTCGTGCATCATTGGAACCTCCTCTCATTTGGCGGCAGCCTTGAGGCCGGCTGGCCCCTGTTCGATTGCCCTCTCGTCGGCGGTGACGGTCCGCGGCAACCGCCAGCCTTTGATCAGTCCATAGACAGCGGGGATCACAGCGTCAGCACCGTCGACGAGACCATGCCGCCGATCATCGGCACCGCGATGCGCTGCATCACCTCCGAACCGGTGCCGGTGCTCCACAGGATTGGGACGAGGCCGGCCGTGATGGCGATGACCGTCATCATCTTCGGCCGCACCCGCTCGACGGCACCGAGCATGATCGCCTGGTGGAGGTCGATCCGAGTGAAAGGCCGCCCTTCCGCCTCCCGCTCGGCCTTCAGTTCCGCCATCGCCTGCTCGAGATAGATCAGCATGATGACGCCGGTCTCGGCGGCGACGCCGGCAAGCGCGATGAAGCCGACCGCCACGGCAACCGACATGTTGAAGCCAAGCCACCACATCAGCCAGATGCCGCCCACCAGTGCGAAGGGCAGCGACAGCATGACGATGAGCGTTTCCGTCAGGGCCCGGAAGTTGAGGTAGAGGAGCAGGAAAATGACCAGCAACGTCACCGGCACGACGATCTTCAGCCGCGCTTCGGCGCGCTGCAGATATTCGAACTGGCCGCTCCACGAGACGTAGGTGCCTTGCGGCAGCTTCACCTCGTTCGCCACCGCCGCTTGAGCCTCCGCGACATAGCCGCCAAGGTCGCGGCCGGCGATGTCGACGAAGACATAGACCGCGAGCTGGCCGTTCTCGGTACGGATCGAGGTCGCGCCGCGCGTGAGCTCGACCTTGGCGACTTCGCCGAGCGGCACCGTGCCGCCGCCCGGCAGCGGCACCTGCACGTCGCGGGCGATTGATTGCGGATCGCTCCGGAAGTCGCGCGGATAGCGGATGGTGACGCCATAGCGCTCGCGCCCCTCCACCGTGGTCGTCACCGTCTCGGCCCCGAGCGCGGTCGCGATCACGCTCTGGACGTCGCCGACGGCCAGGCCGTAGCGGCCGAGCGTTTCCCGGTCCG
>NZ_JBNFNU010000007.1:0-34541 GCF_057364445.1 Xanthobacter sp. BG11Y11_SDJG | reverse complement strand
GCACGCGCGAACGGGGGGCATCGCAACGGCGGGTGACGGGGCGCGGCCGTCGGCGCCGTCCCGCCGCCGTCCATCTCTCACCGCCCTCGCCCCTGGTCCCGCCGTCGCCCTCGGGCTTGACCCGAGGGCCCATCCTGCGGCCGGGGGCGGCATTGGGACGTGGCATGGATGCTCTGGCCGAGCCGGAGCATGACGGGGTTTTGGCCCGGCCCCCTCAGCCCGGCCAGGGGCCGAGTTCCTTCGCCACCTGCGCCACCTTGTCCGGGCCGCCGCGGCCCATCCAGACCGCCACGGCGCAGGCGGCGAACAGCTTCTGCACCTTCATGTCGGTCTCGTCGAACATGTAGCGCGCCTGCGAGGCGGTGTTGAACATGCCCACCACCTCGCCCTTCCACATCACCGGCACATAGACCGAGCAGCCGACGCGGCCGGTCTTGATGATCTGGCGGAAGATCGCGTCCTCGTCGGTGTTCTTCACCACCGCCGCCTCCTTGGTCTGCACCGTGTGGCCCGGCCGGCTGTCGGTGACCGAGATGCGGGCGCGGCCGAGGCCGAAATTGTCGGCGAACACGATCATGTGGTCGCGGCTCGGGGCGATGAAGAAGCAGGCCGAGACGATGAACTGCGTCTCCCCCGGCTTCAGCGCGCCGGGCCGGCTGGGCGCATCGGGATCGCCGAGGAGCGCGCGGGTGGCGGTGGTGAAGTGGCGCACGCCCTCCTCCGGGTCGCTCTCGCGCCAGGCGGCCTCGTTGACGTCGTGCAGGACGTCGATGGCGCGCGCGTGGAAATCCGCGGGACGGGTCATGGAAGTCTCTCAGTGGCTCAAGCGGGCGGGGAAGGTGTCGGCGGCGATCTCCATGCACTGGCAGCGCCGGAAGATGCGCTCGTAGTGCGGGGAGATGCGCTCCACGTCCTTTTCGGATTCGGTGAGCAGCGGCGCGATGCGGGCGTGCGCCTCGGCGATCTCGTCGAGGATCGCCGCCTCGTCGATGCGCGTCAGCTTGCCGTCCTTCTCGATCACCGCGCCGTCCACCATGACGAGGTCCACCTCGGCGCGGGAGGCGGAATAGACCAGCTGTTGCAGCGGGTTGTTGAGCGGCGTGAAGGGGATGCTGTCGAGCTTGTAGCCCACGAGGTCGGCGATGCGGCCGACCTCCACCGCGCCCAGCTCCTTCTCGCGGCCGAGCGCGCGGGCGCCGCCCATGGTGGCGGCGTGGAACGCCTCGTCCGCGCCGACCCACTCGGTGTGGTCGCCGCGCAGCTTCTGCAGCAGCGCCGAAAGATAGAGCGCATTCTGCATGTCGGTGCCCTCGATGGAGCCGCAGCCGTCCGTGCCCATGCTCACGTTGACGCCCGCCTTGAGCAGCGCGCGGATGGGCGCGAGGCCGGAGCCCACCTTCAGGTTCGAGGGCGGGTTGTGCTGGATGGTGACGCCGGTGCGCGCCAGAATCTCGATCTCGCGCGGGTTCAGCCAGATGCCGTGGATGAAGGCGGTCTTCGGCTTCATGAAGCCGATGCGGTCGAGATACTCGATCATGGTGGAGCCGTAGAACAGCTGGCCCGTCACCACCTGCATCCGCGTCTCCTGCACGTGGATCATCAGCGGCAGATCGTAATCGTCCGCCATCCGGCGCACCGCCATCAGGAAGTCTTCCGTGCAGCGCTGCGGCGCCGAGGGCGCGGCGATGTAGGAGACGCGGTTGGTGGAGGGATGGCGCGTGCGGGCGAGCCCGGTCACGAAGTCGAGCAATTCCTCACCCGAATACATGGGCGTTCCGTCCAGTTCGGCCAGCAAGTCCTTGGGGAATTCCTCGTCCACGAACGGCACGGCGCGGAAGAACGGCTTGTCGAACAAGGTGATGCCGACGTTGGCGCGGATGCCGATGTCCTCATAGGCCTGGAACACCTGCTCCACATGCTCGGGGCGGATGCGCGGGCTCTGGTTGGTGTCATCGCTGATCGTGGTAGTGCCGCTGCGGACCGCCTCGATGGCGCCGATCATGGTGCGCAGATAGATGTCGCGCGCCGAGAACGCGATCGGCTTCAGGGGCCGCACATAGTTCATCCAAAGTTCGAGCGGCAGGTTGTCCTTGCGGCCCTTGTAGAAGCCCTCGTGGCTGTGGTGGTGGCCGTTGATGAGGCCGGCCGCCACCAGCATGCGGCGCCCGTCGATCACTTCACCCTCGGGGGCACGGGCGCCGGCGGGGCGGATGTCGGCGATCAGCCGGCCGTCGATCTCGATGTCGACCGGGCCCGGAGCCGGGGTGGCCGTTTCGCCGAGCAAAGCATGGCAATGGACGATGGTCGTCTTCACGCGGCGTCTCCACTCTGTTCGAGGCTGTGTTGGTCTTTGGCGCGATCGGGTGGCGCGGCGTCGATGCGCCCCTCCGCCACCGCATGGCAGGCGACCGTGACCGCATCGATGCGGATCGGCTCGGGCCGCTCGGCGGCGCAGCGCGCGTCGGCGAGCGGGCAGCGCGGATGGAAGGCGCATCCGGAGGGCGGCGCGAGCGGGCTCGGCACCTCGCCCGAAAGCCGCGCCCGCGGCCGGTGCGGGGCATGGGGATCGGGCACCGTGTCGAGCAAGGCGCGGGTGTAGGGATGGAGCGGGCGGGCGAGGATCTGGCCTGCATCCCCCTGCTCCACGAGGCGGCCGAGATACATGACGCCCAGCCGGTCCGCCATGTGCGCCACCACGGCAAGGTTGTGGGTGATCAGGAGGAAGGTGAGGCCCAGATCGCGCTGGAGCTGCTTCATCAGGTTCAGGATCTGCGCCTGCACCGACACGTCGAGCGCGGAGGTCGGCTCGTCGCACACCACGAAGGCGGGGTTGGCGGCCAGCGCGCGGGCGATGGAGATGCGCTGGCGCTGGCCGCCGGAGAACTGGTGCGGATACTTCTGCGCATCCTTGGGCGAGAGGCCCACCGTCTCCAGCAGTTCGGCGATGCGGGCGTCGAGCGCCGCCCCGCGCGTCATCAGCCGGTGGGTGAGGATCGGCTCGGCGATGATGCGGCCGATGCGCCAGCGCGGGTTGAGGCTGGCATAAGGGTCCTGGAAGATCATCTGCAGGTTGCGGCGATAGGGCAGCGCCGCGTGCCGGGTCCTGAAGCCGGCGACGTTCACGCCCATGAAGGAGACCGCGCCTTTGCTCGGCGGCTGGATGCCGGCGATGGTGCGGGCGATGGTGGACTTGCCGCAGCCGCTCTCGCCCACCAGCGCGAAGGTGGAGCCGCGCGCCACCTGGAAGTCCACCGCCTCCACCGCGTGCACCGTGCGCCGCTTGGCGCCGGTGAGGAGGCGTTTTCAGGAGCGGCGGCGAGGCGTCGAACCGCACCGTGAGCTGGTCCACCGAGAGGATGATGTCGGTGCCGTTCATGCGGGCACCCTCTCGCGCGCCGGATCTGCGAGCCAGCAGGCGACCCGCGCGGCGCCCACCGTGAACGCCGGCGGCCGCTCGGTGGCGCAGCGCGCGAAGGCCTGCGGACAGCGCGGATGGAAGGCGCAGCCGGCGACCGGCGCATCCGGGCGCGGCATGGCGCCAGGGATCTGCGTCAGCTCCTTCTCGCGCCGGCGCATGGAGGGGATCGAGGCCATGAGGCCGCGCGTGTAGGGATGGCCGCGTGCGCGATCAGCTGCCGCGTCGGGCCGATCTCCGCGACGCGCCCCGCATACATCACCGCCACCCGATCGGCGACCTCGGCGATCACGCCCATGTCGTGCGTCACCAGCATCACCGCGGTGCCGCGCTCGCGGCACATGCGGCGCAGCAGGTCGAGGATCTGCGCCTGGATCGACACGTCGAGCGCGGTGGTGGGCTCGTCGGCGATGATGAGGCGCGGCGCGCAGCAGAAGGCGAGCGCCAGCACCACGCGCTGGCGCATGCCGCCGGACAGCTCGTGCGGATAGGCCTGGAGGCGCTCGCGCGGCGCCGGGATGCCCACCTCGGCCAGCAGTTCGCCGGCCCGCGCCTCGGCCTCGGCGCGCGTCATCGGCAGGTGGGTGAGCATGGTCTCGGCAAGCTGGTCGCCGATGGTCATCAGCGGGTCGAGGCTGGTGAGCGGGTCCTGAAAGACGGCGGCGATCTCCTTGCCCCCGGAGTGCCCGCATCTCCTCCTCGCTGAGCGTGTCGATGCGGCGGCCGTCGAACAGGATGCGCCCGCCCGCCTGGACCGCCGGCGCCTCCAGGAGGCCGAGCACGGCGGTTCCCGTGACCGACTTTCCGGCCCCGGATTCGCCCACCACGCCGAGCACCTCGCCGGCGGCGATCTCGAACGAGACGTCGTCGATGGCAGTGAGCCGCCTTTTGCGGGCGGCGATCTCGACGCGGAGGTTCTCCACCTGAAGCAGCGCGCTCATGCGGCGAGCTTCGGGTTGAGCGCGTCGCGCAGGAAGTCGCCGAAGATGTTCACCGACAGGGACAAGAGCACCAGCAGCGCGCCCGGCGCGGCGCTGATCCACCAGTCGCCGGAGAACACGAACTCGTTGCCGATCCGCACCAGCGAGCCCAGCGAGGGCTGGGTGGAGGGCAAACCGACGCCGAGGAAGGAGAGCGTCGCCTCGGTGAGGATGGCGAGCGCGAGGTTGATGGTGGCGATCACCAGCACCGGCCCCAGCACGTTGGGCAATATGTGGGTGAACAGGATGCGCGGCGTGCTGACCCCGATCACCCGCGCCGCCAGCACGTATTCGCGGTTGCGCTCCACCAGGACGAGGCCGCGCACCGTGCGCGCATACTGCACCCAGAACGAGGCGGCGATGGCGAAGACGAGGATCGGCACGGCGAGCGCGTCGTGCACCTCGCGCGGCAGCGCGGTGCGGGTCACCCCATCGATCAGCAGGGCGATGAGGATGGCGGGGAAGGAGAGCTGCACGTCGGCGATGCGCATGATGACGGCATCGAGAACGCCGCCGAAATAGCCGGCGATCAGCCCCAGCAGCACGCCCACAAGGGCCGCCAGCACGACGCTGGCAAGGCCCACCATCAGCGAGGTGCGCAGGCCGTAGATCATGGCCGAGAGCATGTCGCGGCCCTGCGGGTCGGTGCCCAGCAGATAGGTCTCGCCATAAAGGCCCACGCTGCCCGGCGGCAGGCGGGCGTCCACCACGTTGGCACTCGCCGGGTCGAAGGCGTCGTAGGGGGCGATGGCATCCGCCCCGAGCGCCACGGCGAACAAAAGGACCGCGATGGCGAGCGAGAGGATCGCCACCGGCGAGCGGCGGAACCGGTAGAGGAGGTCGCCGTCCCACCAGGCTGCGAGCGTCGCGCGGGCGGCGGTCATGTGGCCCGCCCCGCCGCCCGGGAGCCGCGCACACGCGGGTCGATGGCCACATAAGCGAGGTCCACCGCCAGGTTGATGACCGCGAAGCACAAGGCGATCAGCACCAGGTAGCCGGCAAGCAGCGGCACGTCGGCGAACTGGATCGCCTGGATCACCAGGAGGCCGAGGCCGGGCCACTGGAACACCGTCTCGACGATGATGGAGAAGGCGAACACGTTGCCGAACTGCAGCCCGACGATGGTGATGACCGGCAGCAGCGTGTTGCGCAGCGCGTGGCGATACTCGATGGCGCGCGGCCTCAATCCCCGCGCCTTGGCGAAGCGGATGAAGTCGGTGCGCATCACCTCCAGCATCTCGGCGCGGGCGAGGCGCATGATGAGGGCGAGCTGGAACACCCCCAGCGTCACGGACGGCAGCACCAGCGCCTTGAGGCCGCTCACCGTGAGAAGGCCCGTGGTCCAGCCGCCGAGCGCCGTCACCTCTCCGCGCCCGAACGACGGCAGCCAGCCGAGCCAGACCGAGAAGATCAGGATCAGCGCGATGCCGATCAGAAAGGTGGGCAGCGCCACGCCCACCAGCGACACGGCGAGCAGCACCTGCGACAGCCAGCTGCCCCGGTGCAGCGCCGTCCACACGCCGAGCGGCACGCCGAGGCCGGTGGCGATGACCATGGAGATGAGGGAGAGTTCCAGCGTCGCCGGGAAGCGCTCGCCGATCAGCGCCGCCACGGGCTGGCCGAAGCGGTAGGAGATGCCGAAGTCGCCCTGGAGCGCATTGCCGATGAAGCGGGCGAACTGCACCACCATGGGATCGTCGAGCCCGAGCGCCCGGCGCACCGCCTCGCGGTCCGCCATGCTGGCCGCCTGCCCCACCATGTTGTTCACCGGGTCGCCCACATAGCGGAACAGGGCGAAGGCGACGAAGCTCGCCACCAGCAGCACGAGGACGGTCTGGCCCAGCCGGCCGAGGAGGAAGCTCATGGGGCGGTCTTCATGAAAATGATTGGAAATCCTGCCACCATCCCAACCTCCCCACCGTCATGCCCCGGCTTGGCCGGGGCATCCACTCATCCGCATCCGTGACGCTCCCGGACGGGGCGGCCAGCAAGTCCTGAAGTGGAACCCCCGGACGAGCCGGGGGATGACCGTGTTGCCGTGTCCGCGATCAGTCCAGCGTCACCCACTTCAATTCCAGGCTGTCGTCGGAGCGCAGCACGGCGTTCACGCCCTTGCGCACGCCCCAGGCGATGCCGGCCTGGTGCAGGGGGATGTGGCTGTAGTCGTTCTTGCTCAGCGTCATCGCCTCGAAGATGAGGGCGTTGCGCTTGGCCGGGTCCACCTCCACCTCGATCTTCTGCGTCAGCTCGTCGATCTTCGGGTTCGAGTAATTGCCGATATTGTAGGTGCCGATCTTGCCCTCCGGCGTGTTCATGGTGTCCTGGAGGGTGGAGTGGGCATCATAGCTCAGGGGCTGCCAGCCGAGCATGGCAAACGAGGTGTCGCGCGCCAGCACCTTCTCGAAATACTTGCTGCGGGTCTGGGCGTTGAGGTTCACCTTGAGGCCGACGCGCCCGAGCATGCCGACGATGGCCTGGCAGATGCGCTCGTCGTTCACGTAGCGGTCGTTCGAGCAGTCCATGGTGAAGGAGAAGCCGTCCGGATAGCCGGCCTCCGTCAGGAGCTGCTTCGCCGCCTTGGGATCGTAGGGCGCGGTGCGGCTGTCGAGCTTGGCGTCGTAGCCGTTGATGCCCGGCGCGATCATGGTGCCGGCGACGTGCGAGGTGCCGCCCATGATGCGGTCCTTGATCGCCTCCATGTCGATGGCCTGATAGATCGCCTGGCGCACGCGCTTGTCCTTGAAGGGGTTCTTGCCCTTCACGTCGGAGGTGTGCAGTTCGTCGCGCTTCTGGTCCATGTTGAGGAACATGGTGCGCAGCTCGGCGCCCTTCAGCACCTTGGCGCTGCCCGAGCCGTCGATGCGCGCGGCGTCCTGCTGCGGCACCGGATAGACCATGTCCACCTCGCCCGACAGCAGGGCCGCGACGCGGGTGGCGTCGGCCTGGATCGGCGTGAAGATCACCTTGGTGACGTTGGAGGTCTTGTCGCCCCACCAGTTGGGGTTCGGCACCAGCACGGTGCGCACGCCCGCCTGCCGGCTGTCGATCTTGAACGCCCCGGTGCCGTTGGCATTGGTGGAGGCGAAATTCTCCACCTTCGCCTTCACGCTCGCCGGCGCGGTGGCGCCGTTCTTCTCCGCCCAGTCCTTGCTCATGATGTAGGTGGAGGTGATCTGCACCGGCAGGATGGGATTGGGCTTGGCCATCACCAGGTCGACGGTGTGGTCGTCCACCTTCTTGATGTCGGTGACCGAGGCCACCGTATACGCCATGTCCGAGCCGTCCTTCTTCACCCGCTGGAGCGAGAACACCACGTCGTCGGCGGTGAAGGGCGTGCCGTCCGCGAACTTCACGCCCTTGCGCAGGTGGAAGCGCCAGGTGGTGGGGTCGACCTGCTCCCACTTCTCGGCCAGCGCCGGCACCAGCTCCAGATTCTTGCCGCGGCCGACGAGCGGCTCATAGACCTGCCCGAGCCACGACAGCGTGAAGGTCTCCGCCAGCGCGTGCGGGTCGAGCGAGGCCGGGTCCACGCGATAGGCGTAGCGGAAGACCTTCTCGGGCGCGCCGGGGCGGGCGCCTGCGCCGCGGCGGGCGCCGCAGCGACGAGAAGCGCGGTGAGCGCGGTGGAGACGAGCAGCGTAAGACGCATGGGTGAGCTCCTGGAAGGTCATTTTTGAATTCATTTTCTCCTTAAAGTGTGCACCAACTAAGTGGACGCTTAAATATCAAATTGTAGGCATCAAACTCCAAGCGGGACCGGGTCGCTGCCGAACCCCGCGCCAGAACCTGCCTCTTTCCTGTGCAAAACCATTGCATCTGCGCGATTATAGCCGATTGACGAATGTCCCGGCACAGGGCACAGCTAAGGGCAGGCACCGGCTTCGCTTTGCCGCCTTCTGGCTTGGCGCCGCTGGATGCAGGTTTTCGACCGGATCATTTTGCATGCAAATCGGACCCCTGCCCCCCGCTGCCGGATCGGCATGCTGACCCCCTCCTCCAACACCGTGCTGGAGCCCTTCACGGCGCATCTGCTGGCGCCGCTGTTCCCGCATGTGACGGCGCATTTCGGCCGCTTCCGCGTCACCCGCATCGCCCTCGACGAGGAGGCCAACGACCAGTTCGGACAGGAGCCGATCCTCGCCGCCGCCGAGCTTCTGGCCGATGCCCGCGCCGACATCATCGCCTGGAACGGCACCTCGGCGAGTTGGCTCGGCTTCGACTGGGACGCGCGGCTCACCGCCGCCATCGAGGCGCGCACCGGCGTCAAGGCGACCAGCGCCATGGCGGCCATCAACGCTTTGATCCGCAAGGATGGCGTCGAGCGCCTCGCGCTCGTGACGCCCTATACTGCGGACGTGGAGCAGAAGATCGTCGAGAACTATGCCCGCCTCGGCATTCACGTGGTGGCGGGGCGCCATTCGGGCGTCTCCGACAATTATTCGTTTGCCGAAATCTCGGAGGCCGAAATCGAGGCCATGTGCCGCGACGTGGCGGCGGCCCGGCCCGACGCCATCGCCATCGTCTGCACCAACATGCGCGGCGCGCTCATCGGCGCTGAGATGGAGCGCCGGCTTGGGGTGCGGGTGTACGATTCCGTCTCCGCGACGCTGTGGGGATGCCTGGCCGAGCTCGGCGTGCCGGCGGGCGCGCTGGCGCCGTTCGGTTCCATGTTCGCCGCGCCGGAGCCGTCGGCCGCTCTCGGCGTGGCGGCGCAATAAAGCGAGGGCGATCATGGTGGACACCGCCGTCGCGGACGCGCCCGAGCAGACGACGCTCCACGAGCAGATCGTGGAGCGGCTGCGCGCGGTGCTGCTCGACGGCGAACTCGCCTACGGCGCCAAGATCCCGGAGGCGGAGCTGTGCCTCCGGTTCGGCGTGTCCCGCACGCCTTTGCGCGAAGCGCTGAAGGTGCTTGCGGCGGAGGGCTTCGTGGAGCTGCGGCCCAACCGCGGCGCCATCGTCGCCCCGGTGGACCCGGACGACGTCGCCCATCTGTTCGAGTTCAAGGGCGCGATCGAGCATCGCATCGGCCTGCTCGCGGGCCTGCGCGCCACCGCCGCCGATCAGGCGCGGCTGGAGGACATCCATGCGCTGCTGCGCACCCATCCCGAGCCGTCCGCCTACACCGCGCTGAACCAGGACTTCCACCGCGCGCTCGCCGCGGCAACGCACAATCCGGTCCTGGTCCAGACCTATGACAACCTGCAGAAGCGCGTGCTGCGCCTGCGGTTCGTCGTCAACGTGAACCCGCTGCGGTCGCCCAGTCCTTCGACGAGCATGAGGCCATCATGGTGGCCTTCCGCGCCCGCGCGCGCCTCGACCTCGCCGAGCGCCTGGAAGCCCACAACCGCCTCACCGGCGAGGCGGTGCTGCGCGCCCTGGCGGGGGCTGCGGACCGGGGCTGACGCGCCCCCGATCAGCGGACCGCCGCCGGTGGAGAGATTTTGGGCACGGACGCCGCCACCGGCGCCCAAGGAACCGGCAGCGCGGCGCTTCGATCCTTTGGGAACAAGACCTTAATCGCCCTCCCCGTGGCCAATCTATCGGCTTGCCGGCGGGACGCGTCGCGCTAAAACTAAGTAAGTACTTAATTCATAGGCGCGCCGATCGCCCGCTCGCCCCCGACGCCCGCCTCCCCGGACCGCCTGGAGATCCGCCATGTCCTTGAGCCGCAGAGATTTCACCCGCGCCGCCCTCGCCGGCACGGGGCTTGCCGCCACCGGCCTCGCCCCCCTCGGCCTCGTGACGCCGGCCCAGGCGGCCGAGCGGCTCCTGGTGGTGCAGTGGGGCGCCAACTGGATCGAGGTATCGAAGCAGATCCTCGCCGAGTTCCAGAAGACCCACGACACCCAGGTGGCGTGGGAGCTGCACTCCGGCGGCTCGGCCGCGGTGGTCGCCAAGATCAAGGCGGTCTGGCCGCGCACGCAGTACAATGTGCTCTCCGTGTGGGACCCGGTGTTCCGCGCCATGATCGCGGAGGACTGGCTGCTGCCCATCGACGAGAGCATCGTCACCAACCTGAAGACCATTCCCGACCAGTACATCCAGAAGAACGCCAAGGGCGAGAAGATGACGGTGCCGCTCAGCACCGCCGGTGCCTTCTGGGGCTATCGCGAGGACCTCTTGCCGGGCGGCTTCTCCTCGCTCGAAGACCTGCTGAAGCCGGAATTCAAGGGCAAGCTCTGCGTGCCCTACCCCATCAACCTCACGGGCCTGCTCATCGTCAGCGCCGCCATCCAGCGCGGCGGCAACGAGAAGAACCCCGAGCCCGGCTGGGACTTCATCAAGGAACTGGCCGCGAAGGGCCAGATCGGCGAGATCTGCACCTCCAATTCCGAATACATCAACGCCATGGCCACGGGCCGCTATTCGGTGGGCTTCTGGAACAATGGCGGCTGGTTCGCCACCGCCAAGAACTTCCCCGTGAAGCTGAAGAACCGCATGCCCGACAACAAGGGCTTCCTCTACAATGAGGGCTTCTGCGTGCTGAAGGGCTCGCCCGCCAAGGCGGCTTTCGAGTTCGCGAACTTCTTCGCCGAGCCGAAGATGAACGAGATCTACAACATGCCGCTCGGCTCCGGCCCCACCCAGCCCTCCGCCAAGGCCAACCCGATGATCGCCGACTGGTACTACACCCCGGAAGAGCTGCCGAAATATGCGTACTTCGCCGATTTCGCCTATCTCTCCTCGGTGATGAACGAGTGGAACGCCCGCTGGGAGCGGGAGATCGTTCCCCTCGTGCGGCGCGGCTGACCGGGCCGCGTGAGCGCCATGGCGATGCGGCGTCCCTCCCTGAGCACGGCCCTGTTGTGGCCGGCGCTCCTCGTCATGGTGCCGCTGCTCGCCGGCCCGCTGCTGCTGCTGGCCCACGAGAGCCTCAAGCCGTTCGTGGGCGGGCGCATCGGCGGCGACGAGAGCGGCGCGCTCACGCTGCAGAACTACGCCCAGATCGCCGACCCGCAATATGTCCGCTATTTCCTGGACACCTTCCGGGTCGGCCTCCTCGCCACCGCCTTTGCTTTGGTGCTCGGCTATCCGGTGGCGCATTTCATCGTCCGCCGCGCCGGGCCGGTGGCGCGCCGCCTCATGGTGGGCGGCCTGGTGGGCACGCTGTTCCTGTCCATCATCGTGCGCGTCTACGCCATCGCCATGACGTTCGGCCCGCACGGGCCGCTCTCCGACTTCAGCCGCCTGTTCGGCATCTCGGCATCGAGCCCGGACGGGGCGGAACTGATGGTGGTGCTGGGCCTGTTGAATTCCACCTTGCCGCTGGTGGCGCTGACGCTCATCGGCACGTTGCAGAACATCAATCCGCGGCTCGAGGACGCCGCTTTGTCGCTGGGCGCGGCGCGCTGGAAGACCTTCTTCCAGGTCACGGTGGCCATGAGCCTGCCGGGCATCCTGTCCGCCGCGATCATCGCTTATGCCTTCTGCATCAGCAATCTGGTGGTGCCCATGCTGGTGGGGCGCGGCTTCATCGTCTTCGTCTCGAACCTGATCTATTTCCGCTTCTCGGAGGTGGCGAACTTCCCGAGCGGGGCTGCGCTCTCCATTGTCATGATGGTAATCTCGGTGGCGCTGTTCTACGGCCTGCTCAACCTCGTGCGCAGCCACTGGCAGGAGGCCGGCAAATGAAGCGCCTCGCCGACGCCCTGTTCCAGACCGTCTATCTCTCTTTGGTCACGCTGTTCGTCGCCTTCTCGGTGATCCCGGTGGTGGTGGCGGTGGTGCTGTCGTTCGATGCCCGCGGCTTCGTCGGGCCGTTTCCGCCGACGCAGTTCTCGCTGCGCTGGTACGACCGGTTCCTCGCCGACAGCTATTATCACGACGGCCTCGTCACCAGCCTGATCCTCGCCACAAGCGCGACCTTCATCGCCACCGTCGTCGGCGCGCTGGCGGCCATCGGGCTGCATCACGCCACCTTCCGCGGCAAGGGCTTGATCCAGGCGGCACTGCTCTCGCCTCTGGTCATCCCGAACGTGGTGCTGGGCTTCGGCGTGCTGATCTTTGCGAGCCGCCTCGGCATCCTCGACGGCATGACGCGGCTCATGATGGGCCACGTGCTCATCACCTTTCCCTATGTGATGCGCACCACCGCCGCCTCGCTTGTGGGCATCCGCGCCTCCTATTACGAGGCCGCGCTCAGCCTCGGCGCTAAGCCCTGGGGCGCGCTCTGGCAGGTCACGCTGCCTCTGGCGCGCACCGGCATCATCGCGGGGGCGGTGTTCGGCTTCGTCACCTCGTTCGACGACGTGGGGGTGAGCCTGTTCCTCACCGACGCCTTCACCTTCACCCTGCCGGTCGCCATCCTCGCGCAGATGCGGGCCAACCTCGACCTCACCATCGCAGCCCTGTCGGTGATGTTCATCGTCGCGACCGTGCTCATCATCGTCATTCTCGATCGCGTCGCCGGGCTCGACGCCATCACTGGGCGCGGAGTCTACGGGCGATGATCCAGTCGGTTCTCGATCTCCAGCACGTCACCAAGCGCTTCGGCGATACGGCGGCGGTGGACAACGTGACGTTCGAGGTGGCGCGCGGCGAGATCGTCGCGCTGCTCGGCCCGTCCGGCTGCGGCAAGACCACCACGCTGCGCATGATCGCCGGCTTCGAGCAGCCGGACGAGGGGCGCATCTTCATCTCCGGCGCGGACGTGGCGCGCAAGGCGCCCTACGAGCGCAATGTCGGCCTCGTGTTCCAGGACTACGCGCTGTTCCCGCACATGAGCGTGGCGCAGAACATCGCCTTCGGCATGAAGAACCGCGGCGTGCCCGCCCGCGAGATCGGCCCCCGCATCGCCAAGGTGCTGGAGCAGGTGCGCCTGCCGGGCATCGAGAAGCGGCGTCCGTCCCAGCTCTCCGGCGGCCAGCAGCAGCGCGTGGCGCTCGCCCGCGCGCTCGTCACCCGGCCGGACGTGATGCTGCTGGACGAGCCGCTCTCGAACCTCGACGCCAAGCTCCGGCTGGAGCTCAGGCACGAGATCCGCGCCATCCTCGCCACCTTCGACTGCACCTCCATCATCGTCACCCACGACCAGGAGGAGGCCATGGGCCTCGCCGACCGCATCGTGCTGATGAACAAGGGCCGCATCGAGCAGGTGGACACGCCGGTCGGGCTCTACCAGCGGCCGCAGACCCTGTTCGCCGCCGACTTCATCGGCCATGCCAACTGGATCTCCGGCGTGCTGGAGCGCCGGGCGACGGACGCGGGCGTGGTGGCCACCAAGGTGGGCGCCATCGCCGTGGCGCCCGGCACGGTGGGGGACGGACCGGTGACGCTGTGCATCCGCCCCGAGCGGCTCGCCATCGTCCCACCCGAGGCGCCCGCCGACGCCCGCCTGCCGGCGGTGGTGGAACGCCTCGACCCGGTGGGCGCGGACCTGCGCATCTGGTCGCGCCTCGGCGACGGCACGCTGGTGCAGTCGCTGGAGAAGAATGTGGGCCGCGAACTGCCTGCCCCCGGTGCCGGCGTGACGCTGGGCTTCAGCGCCGCCGACTGCATCGTCCTGCCCGCAGAAAGCCCCGTCCGATGACCAAGCGCCCCCTGGCCATACGCGGCGGCCTCGTCGCCTTCCCCACCGAAGGCGCGGTGCGCGCCGCGGACCTGCTGGTCATCGACGGCCGCATCGCCGACATCGCCGCGCCGGGCACGACCTTTCCGGACGACGCCGAGGCGATGGACGCGGCCGACCGGCTGGTGATGCCGGGCCTCATCAACGCCCACACCCACAGCCACCTCGCCATCGCCAAGGGCGTGTCGCGCTCCTGGACCCTGGAGCTGCATCTGCACAACGGACCCTGGACCGGCGGCGGCCAGGCTTTCGCGGACCGGCATCTGCTGGCCCAGGCGAGCGCCGCCGAGATGCTGCTGAAGGGCTGCACCGCCGGCTACGACCTCGTTCTGGAAATGCCCGCGCCGACGCCGGAGGGCCTTTACGCCGCCGCCGCCGGCTATGCGGATGCCGGCATGCGCGCGGTGGTGGCGCCCATGATGGCGGACCGCACCTTCTGGCAGGCCATTCCCGGCCTCATGGCGGCGATCCCGCAGGCTTTGCGACCGGCGGTGGAGGCCATCCGCCTCGCCGGCGCCGATGCCGCGCTCGAAGCCTGCGCCCGCATGCTGGATGACTGGCCGCACGACCGCACGATGGTGCGTCCGGCGCTCGCCCCCACCATTCCGCACCACTGCTCGGACGGCTTCTGGACCGGCTGCCGCGCGCTCGCCGACCGGCACGGCGTCGGCCTCCACGCGCATCTCGCGGAATCGAAGATCCAGGCGCTGGCGGGCATAGCGCGCTATGGCGAGAGCCTCACCGCCCATCTCGACCGCCTCGGCATCCTCGGGCCGGACTTCACCGCCGCCCACGGCATCTGGCTCGACGCCGACGACATCGCGCTCCTCGCCCGGCGCGGCGCCTCGGTGGCGCACAATCCGTCGAGCAATTTCCGGCTCGGCAGCGGCATCGCCCAGGTGCCGGCCATGCGCGCCGCCGGCCTCAATGTGGGCATCGGCTCGGACGCCTGCAGTTGCTCGGACCACCAGAACCTGTTCGAGACCATGCGGCTCGCCTGCTTCCTCTCGCGCACCGCCTCGTTCGATCCCGACGACTGGCTCACCCCCCAGGATGTCTTCGCCATGGCGACCGCCGGCAGCGCGAAGGCGCTGGGCATCGCCGACATCACCGGCGACATCCAGGTGGGGCTTGCCGCCGATCTGGTCTTCCTCGACCTCGGCTCGGTGAACTTCACGCCGCTGAACGATCCGCTCTACCAGCTGGTGTTCGCCGAGGAGGGCCGCAGCGTGCGCCGGGTCATGGTCGGCGGGCGCGTGGTGGTGGAGGAGGGCGTCCTCACCACCATCGACTATCCCGCCTTGCGCGGCCGGCTGAACGACCGGGCGCACGAGATCTTCGCCGCCAACGGTCCGCGGCGGCAGGAACTGGCGGCGCTGGAGCCGTTCGTGAAGAATTTCTGCGTCGGCCTCGCGCAGGGCCGGTTCGCCCTTGAGAGAGAGACGGCATGACGGCGAAGGCACTCGCGGCGGCATTCGAGCCCATCCTGAGCACGCTCATGGACCGCACCGGCGCCATGCGCTGCACCGTGCGCATGGACTTCCCGGCCCTGGGTCTCAGCGTCAACGTGCCCTGCGCCGAGGTGCTGGCGCTCGGCGCCGCCTCCATGATGGAGAGCCGCTCCGTGGACCACCGGCGCGCCCGCACCGTGCGCTGGGTCGAGGCGAACCGGCGCACATTGGTGCAGGGCGACGTGTTCGCCGACCCGGCGCTCGCCCCGCCGTCCGCTCTGGTGCGCCAGTTCGGCACCACGGCGCAGATGGTGGCGCCGCTGATCGGCGCCGACGACTATCTCCTGGGATGGACCTCCGCCCATTTCGCCGGCGGCCCGCGCGACTTCGGCCCGGGCGAGATCGCCGCCATCGAAATGGCGGCCGCCGCCGTGCTCGCGGTGCCCGGCATGCCGCTGGACATCTGACATGCTGCGCCCCGACCTCCCCTTCCCTTCGGCCGCCGCCGGCCGCCTTGCCCCGCGAGGAGCCCGATCCATGGATCTGATCGTCAAGCACGCCCGCCTGCCCCACGACCCGGGGCGCCAGGTGGACATCGGCATCGCGGATGGACGCTTCGTGGCGATCGAGCCGTCGATCGCCGCCGACGCCGACGTGCTCGATGTCGCCGGTCGCCTCGTCTCGCCCGGTTTCGTCGAGACCCACATCCATCTCGACAAGTCCTGCATCCTGGAGCGCTGCCACGCCCAGCGCGGCGACCTCGCGGAAGCGATCGGCGAGGTGGCGAAGGCCAAGGCCAAGTTCACGCCGGAGGACGTCTACGAGCGCGGCAAGCGCACGCTGGAGAAGTGCATCCTCAACGGCACGACCCGCATGCGCACCCAGCTGGAGGTGGACCCCGGCATCGGCCTGCGCGGCCTCGAGGGCATCCTGCCGCTGATCGACGAATACAAGTGGGCCATCGACATCGAGATCTGCGTGTTCCCGCAGGAAGGCCTGCTCAACAATCCCGGCACCGACGCATTGATGGTGGAGGCGCTGAAGCGCGGCGCCCGGGTGGTGGGCGCGGCGCCCTATACGGATTCCAGCCCGCACGGCCAGATCGACCGGGTGTTCGAGATGGCGCAGGAGTTCGACGCCGACATCGACATGCATCTCGACTTCGGCCCCAGCGCGGAGACGCTGGACCTCGACTATGTCTGCGAACTCGCGAACAAATTCCGCTGGGGCGGGCGCACCGCCATCGGCCACGTCACCAAGCTTTCGGCCGCGAGCCCCGAGCGCTTCAAGGCGGCGGCCCAGTGCATGTGCGACGCGGGCGTCGCGCTGACCGTGCTGCCCTCCACCGACCTTTTCCTGATGGGCCGCGAGAGCGAGGCGAACCAGCCGCGCGGCGTCACCTACACCCACAAGCTGCTGCACCACGGGGTGAACTGCTCGCTGTCAACCAACAATGTGCTGAACCCGTTCACGCCGTTCGGCGACTGCTCGCTGATCCGCATGGCGAACCTCAATGCCAACATCTGCCATATCGGCGCCACCGCCGACATCCGCGAGTGCTTCAACATGATCACCGAGCGCTCGGCGCGGCTGCTCAATGCCCGCGACTACGGCATGGAGGTGGGCAAGGCCGCCGACTTCGTGGTGCTGGACTGCCAGAGCCCGGAATCCGCCGTCGCCGAGCTGGCGCCGGTGCTGTTCGCCTACAAGCGCGGGCGCCGCACGGTCACCCGTCCGGCGGCGTCCCTGCACCGCCCCACGGCCCACTGAGCGCCCCGGATGACCGAAAGCACCCTGCCCTTCTTCCGCCCGCCGGCCGACCCCTACGGGGCGTTCTGCCAGGACAATCACGTCGCCGTCGCCGCCACCGCGCCGGGTCCGCTCGACGGGCTGACCTTCGCCATCAAGGACGTGTTCGACGTGGCCGGCAGCCGTACCGGCTTCGGCCATCCCCGATGGCTCGCGACCCACGCGGCCGCCGCCGAGACGGCGCCGGCGGTCAACGCGCTGCTCGATGCGGGCGCCGATCTCGTCGGGCGCACCATCAGCGACGAGTTGTGCTACTCCATCGCCGGCGAGAACCTGCATTACGGCACCCCCGTCAATCCCCAGGCGCCGGACCGCATCCCCGGCGGCTCCTCCTCGGGCTCCGCCGCCGCGGTGGCCGGCGGCATCGTCGAGTTCGCCCTGGGCACCGATTGCGGCGGCTCGGTGCGGGTTCCGGCGGCCTATTGCGGGCTTTACGGCATCCGCCCCAGCCACGGCCGCATCCCGCTCGACGGCATTTCGCGCTTTGCCCCGCGCTTCGACACGGTGGGCTGGTTCGCGCGGGACCCGCAGGTGCTGCGGCGCGTCGGCGAGGTGCTCCTGGGACCGGGGCGGAGCGACGGCTTCAATCGCCTCGTGATCGCCGAGGACGCCTTCGCGCGCTGCGACGCCGACATGCGCGCGGTTCTGGAGGGGGCGATCGCCCGCCTCGGCGCCCTGTTCACGGAGCGGGCCAGCGCGGACCTCAGTCCCGAGGGGCTCGACCGCTGGCTCGACACCTTCCGCATCCTCCAGGCCGGCGAGATCTGGCAGTCTCTGGGCGGCTGGATCGAGGCGGAGAAGCCGGAGTTCGGCGCCGGCGTCGGCCAGCGCTTTGCGGCCGCGGCCGAGGTGGCGCCCGAGGCCGTGGAGGATGCCCGCGCCCGTGCCGAAGCCATCGCCGAAGGGCTTGCCGCGCGCATCGGCGACGGCGACCTGGTGGTGCTGCCCACCACGCCGGGTCCGGCGCCGCTGCGCACCACCGCCGCGCAAGAGGTGGAAACCGACTACCGGCGCCGCGCCATGGAAATCCTCTGCATCGCCGGCATCGGCCGCCTGCCGCAGGTGACGCTGCCGGTGGGAATCGTGGACGGTGCACCGGTGGGATTGTCGATCCTCGCGCGGCGCGGCAAGGATATGGACCTTCTGGATATCGCGGCGCGGGCGGGCTTCGGCGTCCCCGTGCCGCCGGAGCGCCGATGACAGCCGGACCGCCAAAACGTGCGATCAAGCCCAAGCCTGCGGCCAAGGTCGCGGCAAAGGTCGCGGCAAAGCCCAAGGCCAAGATCGCGACCGCGCCGGGCACGCACTCGGCGGCAAAGCCGCGGCCGGCGCCGGCGCGCCAAGGACATGACCGGAGCGCAGGCGACGGCCGCCGAGGCCGCCAACGGGGTGGTGCGCCCGCCCGCCCGGCGCAATGCTGCGGCGACACGCCAGCGCATCCTGGAGGCGGCCATGGCGGAATTCTCCGACCACGGCTTCAGCGGCAGCCGGATCGACCGCATCTGCGCCACCGCCGACGTGAATGTGGGGATGATCTACCACTATTTCGGCAATAAGGACGATCTCTACCTCGCCGCGCTCGAGGCCTCCTACAAGATCATACGCGAGCTCGAACAGACGCTGGACGTGAACGGCCTCGACCCCGTGACCGCCATGCGCCGCCTGATCGAGCTGACCTTCGACTTCCTCGCCGGCGACCCGCATTTCGTGCGGCTCATCATGAACGAGAACCTGATGATGGGGCGCACGGCGCGCCGCTCGCAGACCATCCCGCATCTCACCCAGCCGCTGCTCTCCTCGCTGCGCACCATCCTGAAGCGCGGGCAGACGCTGCGGGTGTTCCACAAGGACATCGACGCCGAGAACCTCTACGTCTCGATCCTCGGCCTCAGCTTCATCCACGTCTCCAACCGCCACACGCTGGGCACCATGTTCCAGCACGACTTCGCCGCGCCCGACTGGCTGGCCAAGCGCCGGGCGATCGTGGTGGACATCCTGACGAGCTACCTGTCGGCCGATCCCGGATGAGCCGCGCGCCCGCCGGCCTCGCCGGTGCAGGAAGCGAGCGCAAGACCCGGCGCTGCATCGCGGTCCCGAACGGCGCAGGCGTCATCCTTTCATCTTGCCGAAGCTGTTGCCGGACTCCTTGACCGTCTCCATCGCCACGTTGGTGGACGTGCTGGCGACATACGGCAGGCCGGAAATGCTCTCGCCCAGAATCAGCCGATACCGGCGGATGTCCCGCGTGCGCACCTTGAGCAGGTAGTCGAAGCGCCCGGCGATCATGTGGCATTCTTCGACCTCCTTGATCTTCTTCACCGCCGCATTGAAGGCCGAGAGCGCCTTTTCATCGGTCTGGGTCAGCTTCACTTCGGTGAACGCGACATGGTCGAGTTCCATCTTCGAGGAGTTCAGGATCGCCTTGAAGCCCTCGATATAGCCGGCGCTGCGCAGCCGCCGGAAACGCGCGAGGCAGGGCGTCTTCGACAGCCCGACGCGCGCGGCCAGATCGGTGATCGACATGCGCCCGTCTTCCGCCAGCGCGTCGAGGATCTTGCGATCGAACTCGTCGATCGGACTACGATCGGGGCTTTCCTTGGTCATAACGCCTCACCCTTCGGACAGGGATGGATCCTACCGGCCGAACCTGCGGGCGATCAGCCCGGGCCGCCGTCATCTGCCGGCCAGCGAGACCGGCGCGTGTTCATCGGCTCCGCAACAGGCGCAACGCGCCTCTGGCCTGCATCGTCATTTTCACCAATTATCGCGAGTTTTCAGTTTTTTCTACCAGAAAGCCGAATAATTTCAGTCCAAAGGATCTCTTCTGATCCGATCTGCAGCCAGATCGAATCCGGCTCCGATGCTAATCTGAAACGACGCGAACGCGCGCGTTCCGCCCCCGGTCCTGCATGGCCGCGCTGGCGTTTCGCGCCGGAGCTTTCAGAGGAGCCGAGATGCCAGATATCGCCTTCCACACCGCGGCCGGCCTCGGAACCGCCTCGGCGCGCCCGTTTGCGCAGTTCGCTCCTGCGGTCCGGCCGCAAGGCGCGATTGCGCCGTGCCATCACGGCGGCGTGCCGGCGTCCCGAAGCGGAGAGCCTTCCCCCGCTGGTCGCCGCCGCCCGGCTCTCCGCCGACGTGAAGGCCGAGGTCGCGCGCACCGCCCGCACCTTGATCGAGGCGCTGCGCGCCAAGCGCACGGCGAGCGGCCTTGAGGGGCTGATCCAGGAATACGCCTTGTCCAGCCAGGAAGGCGTGGCCCTGATGTGCCTTGCGGAGGCGCTTCTGCGCATTCCGGATGCCGCCACGCGCGACGCGCTGATCCGCGACAAGATCTCGGACGGCGACTGGAAGGCCCATCTCGGCGACGGCCGCTCGCTGTTCGTCAACGCGGCCAGCTGGGGCCTTGCCGTCACCGGCAAGCTGACGTCCGCCCGCACGGACCACGGCCTCGCCGCAGCGCTGACGGGCCTGATTGCCCGCTGCGGGCAGCCGGTCATCCGCCGCGGTGTCGAACTGGCGATCGGCATGATGGGCGGGCAGTTCGTCACGGGCGAGACGATCGAGCAGGCGCTGGAGCGCGCCCGCACGCTGGAGGCGCGCGGCTTCCGCTATTCCTACGACATGCTCGGCGAGGCCGCCATGACGGCCGCCGACGCCGAGCGCTACCATCGCGACTATGAGCGCGCGATCCATGCGATCGGCCAGGCATCGGGCGGGCGCGGCGTCTATGAGGGCCCGGGCATCTCCCTCAAGCTGTCGGCGCTGCACCCGCGCTACAGCCGGGCGCAGGCGGAACGCGTCATGGCGGAACTGCTGCCCCGCGTGAGCGCGCTGGCACGGCTCGCCCGTCGCTATGACATCGGGCTGAATATCGACGCCGAGGAGGCCGACCGCCTGGAGCTGTCCCTCGACCTGCTCGAGGAGCTCAGCCAGGATCCGCAACTGGCCGGCTGGCAGGGCCTCGGCTTCGTCGTCCAAGCCTACGGCAAGCGCTGCCCCTTCGTGATCGACCACATCATCGATCTGGCCCGCCGCTCTGGCCGCCGGATCATGGTACGCCTCGTCAAGGGCGCCTATTGGGACGCGGAGATCAAGCGCGCCCAGGTCGACGGGCTGGACGACTTCCCGGTCTACACCCGCAAGGTCCATACCGACGTCGCCTATATCGCGTGTGCCCGCAAGCTGCTCGACGCCACCGACGCAGTATTCCCGCAGTTCGCCACCCACAATGCTCAGACGCTGGCGACGGTCTACCATCTGGCCGGCCCGGACTTCGAGATCGGCACGTACGAGTTCCAGTGCCTGCACGGAATGGGCGAGCCGCTCTACGATGAGGTGGTCGGGAAGGATCGCCTCGACCGCCCGTGCCGCATTTACGCGCCGGTCGGCACCCATGAGACCTTGCTCGCCTATCTGGTGCGCCGCCTGCTGGAGAATGGCGCGAACTCGTCATTCGTGAACCGCATCGGCGATCCGGGGACCAGCGTCGATGCGCTCATCGCCGACCCGGTCGACGAGGTCGAGGCGATGCCGGAGATCGGCCTGCCGCACGAGGCGATCGCCCTGCCCCCTGACCTTTTTGGCGCCGAGCGCGCCAATTCGAGGGGGCTGGACCTGTCCAGCGATGCGGTTCTGGCGGCGCTGTCCCGCGCCCTCGCGGCGAGCGTCGACGAGGACCGGCAGGCGCACCCGCTGCTCGCAGACGGCTCCGCGCCGGGGACCGTCCGGAGTGCTCCTCAACCCGGCAGACCATGACGACATCGTCGGCCACGTCCGCGAGCTGCCGGCGGAGGAGGCGCCGCGGATCGCCCGTCTCGCGCTGGAGGCGGCAAAGGCTGGGCCGCCGTCGCGCCTGCGAGCGGGCAGCCTGCCTGGAGCGTGCCGCCGACCTCATGCAAGCTTGCGCCGAGACCTTGATGGGGATCGTCATGCGCGAGGCGGGCAAGTCCGCCGCCAACGCCGTAAGCGAGGTGCGCGAGGCGATCGACTTCCTGCGCTACTACGCGGCGCAGGCCCGCAGCGCCCTCCCCGCGACCGCCGCGCCGCTGGGACCGGTGGTCTGCATCAGCCCCTGGAACTTTCCGCTGGCGATCTTCACCGGCCAGGTGGCGGCCGCGCTCGCCACCGGCAACAGCGTCGTGGCGAAACCCGCCGGCGTCACGCCGATCATCGCCTTCGAGAGCGTGAAGATCCTGCACCAAGCCGGGATTCCCCGCGGCGCGCTCCAGTTCGCGCCGGGCGGCGGGCGCTCGGCGCGGCGCTGGTCGGCGCGCCGGAGACGGCCGCCGTGATGTTCACCGGCTCGACCGAGGTCGCCCGCAGCATCCAGGCGACGCTCGCGGAGCGTCTGTCGGCGCACGGCCGCCCCATTCCGCTCATCGCCGAGACCGGAGGGCAGAACGCCATGATCGTCGACTCGTCGGCTTTGCCGGAGCAGGTCGTGGCCGATGTTCTTGCCTCGGCGTTCGACAGTGCCGGCCAGCGCTGCTCCGCGCTCCGGGTGCTGTGCCTGCAGGAGGACGTGGCCGAACGCATGCTCCACATGCTCAAGGGGGCGCTGAACGAGCTGTCCATCGGCCGGACCGACCGGCTGTGCATCGACGTCGGCCCGGTGATCACGGCGACGGCGAAGCGCGAGATTGACGCCCATATCGCGCGCATGCGCGGCCTCGGCTGCACCATCACGCAGCTGGAGCTGCCCGCACCCGCGTCGCGCGGCACCTTCGTCGCCCCCACCATCGTCGAACTGGACCACCTGCGCCAGTTGGAGCGGGAGGTGTTCGGCCCGGTGCTGCACGTGGTCCGCTATCGGCGCGACGATCTGGACCGGCTGATCGACGAGATCAACCGCACCGGCTACGGGCTGACCTTCGGATTGCACACGCGCCTGGACGAGACCATGGCGCACGTCCTGTCGCGCGTGAAGGCGGGCAACCGCTACGTCAACCGCAACATCATGGCGCCGTCGTGGGGGTGCAGCCGTTCGGCGGGCGGGGGCTGTCCGGCACCGGGCCGAAGGCCGGCGGCCCGCTCTATATCGGGCGCCTTGTCCAAAGGGCGCCGGAGCTTGGCCGCGCGCCCTCCCCATCCGATCCGGCGCTTGGCCATCTCATCGAGTGGCTCGAGGCGAAGGGGCTGCATTCCGACGCCGACGCCGCCAGGGGGTTGGCCGAGCGCTCGGGGCTGGGGCTGGAGCGCACGCTGAAAGGACCCGTCGGCGAACGCAATCTCTACGCCCTTCATCCGCGCGGCAGGATTCTGGCCGTGCCGCTCACGGCTGCGGGCCTCAACCGCCAGCTTGCGGCGATCCTCGCCACCGGAAACAAGGCGGTGATCGATTCAACCGACGCCGACCTGCGCGCCGCCATGGGCGCCGTTCCGGCGCCGCTCGCCGGCCGCGTGTCCTGGAGCGGGAGCGGAACCTGGGAGGATGACGGCCCGTTCGCCGGCGCGCTCATCGAGGGCGACACCGCGTTTGTGCGCGCCGCCAATCTGCGCATCGCCCGGATGGGCGGGCCGCTGGTTCCGGTTCAGGCGGCCACCACGGCAGACCTTCTGGCGAAGCCGGACGCCTATTGCCTGAACTGGCTGCTGGAGGAGGTCTCCACCTCGATCAACACCACCGCCGCGGGCGGCAATGCGAGCCTGATGGCCATCAGCTAGCGGCGGGGGGCTTGGCGGGCGAGCGCCCCCATGCCCCGTCCGTTTTTTCCGCGATGTTTATCTGAAATTTTGGTGACGATCGGAAACGTCATCGTCGGCGACAGCACCTGTTTCGGCAGCAACATGGGACATGCCATCATCTGAGTGAGCGAAGACGACGCGGAAATCCTCTGGGTGTGCACCGGCATCACCATACTGAAGTGACGGGAGCCATGAGATCGTGAGCATGTTGCGCCATTTTACGGCACAAGAGGTTGAGGCCGGCCTGGACTATCCGCGCCTGATCGAGGCGCTCGACGACGCGTTCCGGCGCGGCGGAGAGCCGATGCCGGTCCGCCAGACCTACGATGTGGGAACCGCCGACGCCCCGGGGCACCTGTTGACCATGCCGGCCTGGGACCGCGGCAAGACGCTCGGCGTCAAGCTGGTCTCGGTGTTCCGCGCAACGCCGCGCGCGGCATCGGCGCGGTCTCCTCGCTTTATGTCCTGCTCGACGGCCGCACCGGCCAGCCCACGGCGCTGGTCGACGGCGAGGCGCTGACCAATCGCCGGACCGCCGCCGCATCGGCGCTCGCCTCGCGCTATCTGTCCCGGCGCGACAGCCGCACGCTGCTGGTGGTCGGCACCGGGCACGTGGCGAGCCACCTGCCCGAGGCGCACCGCGCCGTCCGCCCGATCGAGACGGTGCTGGTCTGGGGCCGCACGGCCGAGCGCGCCGCGGCGCTGGCCGCCCGGCTGCGGGACAAGGGCTTTTCTGCCACGGCGGTCACCGACCTGTCGGCGGCGGTTGCCGAAGCCGACATCGTCAGTTGCGCCACCACATCCCAGGCACCGCTGGTGCGCGGAGGCGACCTGCGGCCCGGCACCCATCTCGATCTGGTCGGCGCCTTCACGCCGGCGATGCGCGAATGCGACGACGTGGCGGTGCAGCGCGCGCGGGTGTTCGTCGATACCCGTGCGGGCGCTCTGGCGGAAGCCGGCGACCTGCTCCAGCCGATCGCCGCGGGCAGCTGGAGCGCGGATCGCGTCTGCGGCGAGCTCCACGAATTGGCCGCCGGGCACTGTGGCGGGCGGGGCGGCGACGACGAGATCACCATGTTCAAATCGGTCGGCGCGGCACTGGAAGATCTCGCCGCCGCCACCCTTCTGGCCGGAACGGCCGCCTCCGGCGCCGGGCACCGGCCTTAGGCCGCCGCGGTTGTGCAGCAGCCATAGCCCCGCCGCCGCCGCCCGCATGCTGGACGACGTGGCGCGCGGCGTGCCGGCGTTCGACATCTTCCGGGACGTGTTCCGTTGAAGTGTTCCGTTCCCCACCGGCGGCCAAAGGCGGCGACCGCAAGACCTCCACCGTCACGGTCGCGGCCAGCCCGCGCCAGCCGGAGCTGTGGACCGCCGCCGACGGGCCTTTGCTCGGGTTGGCGGAAAAACACGGCATAGCGCTGCCGAGCGGGTGCCGGGTGGGCCAGTGGGAAAGCTGCTTGCCGATCTGGTGCTGGACGCCTGAGGCCGTCGGCCAGGGTTGGGCGGCCAGCACACGGGAGGCCATCCAATGATCAGCTGCGGGGGCGAACACGACACCTGCCGCTGGACCGCCGATCCGGTCGCAGACTAAGCATAGATATGGAGCGGTTCAGCTGTGGTGCGGACGGCGGGGGTCGAACCCGCATGCCTTTCGGCGCAAGATTTTAAGTCTCGTGCGTCTACCGGTTTCGCCACGTCCGCTCCGATCCGGACGATGCCTGAGACACGAGCCCGAATCCGCTGAAACATAACCGAGCAACGCCCGTGATCAATGCGGAAGAGTAACAAATTACCGTGCAGCGCAACCGGAACGCGTCCCCCCGCGCTGCACCGCAATAACCCAACGGAAGATGAAGCCGCGCCCGCGCGCTTCGGCGGGTGGTGGCTCAGGCGCCTCAGGCGGCAGGGGAGCGGTATTCAAATCCTGGTGAACGGCACCGGGCCTCAGGCCGCGGGCTCGCCCGCGTCGCGTGTGGACGCCGGCGTGATGGCGACCGATTCCCCGCAGCCGCAGGCCGAGGTCTGGTTCGGATTGTTGAACACGAACTGCGCCGCCATCTTGTCCGCCTTGAAGTCCATCTCGGTCCCCAGCAGGAACAGAACGGCCTTGGGGTCGACGATGACCTTCACGCCCTTGTCCTCGACCACCTCGTCGCCCGGCGCGATCTCGGCCGCATAGTCCATGGTGTAGGACATTCCGGCGCAGCCGCCATTCTTCACGCCCACCCGAACCGCGGCGATAGGCTCGCGCGCGCGGGAGACGATCTGGCGGATGCGTTCAGCGGCCGCGTCGTGATGCGCATCACCGGGGGACGGGCCCGAGCCGGCCTGACGCTCGAAGCAGCGTTCATATCTGGAAGCCTCCGACGGTTCCGGGCGAGCCCGCATGGTCCTATCCTCTCCTAGATGGAGGAGGACACGCCCTTCCACAAGGCGTTCGATGACCGGATTGCGACGCTGTGACCGGCCTGACACCGCCGTCGACCGCGAAACGCGCCGGATTTATTTTAACACCCCAGGCTCATGATGTTACGTACATTCTGATTCCAAAGGAAGACTGGGTTCCGGACGCAGCGCATCACACCGTTCCGGTCCACACAGTCGAGCAGCGGACGCGCCCGTGACTCCCCAGGCCTTTATCCTCCGAGTCACCCTCGCTTATGCGGCGGGCGCGCTTGCCTGGGTGTTTTTTTCGGACTGGCTGATCGAGCGCCTCGGCGGTCCGGCGGAGCTCGCCGCGGTCTCCACCTTCAAGGGCATCGGCTTCGTCGCCATCACCACGGCGCTGCTCGCCATGGCTCTGGCCCGGGTCGCCAGGCTGGCGCAGGCCGAGCCGTCCGCCTCCCAGCCGTTCCGCGTCCTGCCCACCGCGGTGATCATCCTGGTCATCGTCGCGCCCACCCTCGTCATCGGCGGCCTCGTCTTCAATTCCGCATCCCAGGCGCTGATCCGGGAGCGCGAGGCGGACCTCAAGGCGACCATGGATCTGCAGATCGAGGCCCTCACCCGCCACCGGCAGGACAGCCTTGCCTCGGCGCGCGCGCTCGCCGGCAGTGACTTCATCCGCGACATCATCGGCAACCTCTTGGCGCCGCAGGACGCCACCCAGGGTGAGCAGCTGCGCTCCGTGCTCGGTGATTCCGCCCGCGCGCTCGGCTTCAGCGCCGTGGAGCTGTGGACCGAAGGAGCGCGCCGGCTGATGCGCGTGGGCGGCGAGTGGCCGCCACGCGACCAGGTGCGGGACTCATCGCCCTGCCGCAGGAGACCGACGAGATCAGGGTGGTGGCCCGCGACCTGGAGCGGGACCGTTACGGATACCTCGTGCCGGTGCGCACGTTCGGACCCGACGGCGAGCCGGTCCTCGCGTTCCTTTACCTGGAGGCGAATCCGGCGTCCTTCCTCTATCCCTATCTGGCGCGGCCGGTCCTGATGGGCATCCCCACACGATCGTTCCTGGCGCGCAAGGAAGCCGACGGCAAATGGTACTACGGCTCGGCCGTCGCCGGCTCCGATGCCCCCTATCTGACGCGGCCACTGCCGCCGGATCTTGCCGCCCTCGCGGAGGCCGCGGCAATCCGGCCGAGCGTCTCCGTGATCGCGGACAGCTCCGGACAGGATGAACTCGCCGTCGCCAGGACGATTCCGTTGTGGCGCAGCGTCTTCATCACCACCATGAGGCATCGGGACGTGCTCGGCGGCGCGCGCGGGCTGATGCTGTTCGCCGGCCTGACGACCGCGGCCGTGATGGTGGTGGCGGTGGCCATCGGCCTCCTGTTCGCCGAGCGGCAAAAGCTCAGGGCCGCGCTGAGCGAGGTCAAGCAGGCGCAAGCTCTGGCAACGGCGGAAGCGCGCTTCCGCGCCACCTTCGAGCAGGCGGCGGTTGGCATCGTCCATTTCGGGCTCGACGGCCTGCTTGTGCGCGTGAACCTCACCTTCTGCACGCTCGTCGGCTACGACCGCGAGGAACTCCTCGGCCAACATTATTCCATGCTGGCCTATCCGGAGGACCAGGCGAGGGACGAAGCAGACATTGCGGAGCTCAACGCCGGCCTCAGCGTGAACATCAAGGATCGCGAGAAGCGCGTCCGCCGCAAGGATGGCACCGATATCTGGCTCGACATCACCGTCTCCCTCGCCCACGAGGAAGACGGCGCGCCGAGCTATCTCATGGCCGTGTGCCAGGACGCCACCGAGCGCCGGGCGGCATTGCGCGCCTTGCGGGAGAGCGAGGAGCGGTTCGAGCTCGCGGTGCGAGCCACCGATCAGGGCGTCTGGGACATCGACGTCGCCACAGGCAACAGCTACGTCTCGCCGCGCTGGCGCGAGATGGTCGGCCTGCCGGCGGACGCGCCGGTGGACCTCGACGCCTTCTGGCGCGACCGCGCCCACCCCGCGGACGCCGACCGGGTGTTGGAGCTTTGGCGCAAGGTCTCGTCGAGCGACCCCAGCCCGTTTGATTTCGAATGCCGCCTGCGCCACGAGGACGGCACATACCACGACTATGCATCCCGGGGCCTGGCCATGCGGGGCCCGTCCGGACAGGTGGTGCGCATCGTCGGGCTGACCGAGGACATCACCGAGCGGCGCCAGGTCGAGCGCCGCATCCGGCTCGCGGGCGCCGTGTTCTCAGGCACCGACGAGGGCATCGTCGTTACGGACGAGAAGGGCGTCATCTCCATCGTCAACCCGGCCTTCACCGCGATCACCGGCTACGAGGAGGCGGAGGCCGTCGGCCAAAGCATGCGCCTGCTGCAATCCGGCCGCCACGAGCGCAATTTCTTCCACCAGATGTGGGAGGAACTGCGCACGGCCGGCTCCTGGCGCGGCGAGATCTGGAACCGCCGCAAGGACGGCGAGCTGTTCCTCCAGCATCTCATCGTCAGCAAGGTGCCGAGCGTCAACGGGGATGCCCCGCGCTATGTGGGCGTCTTCCACGACATCACCCAGGCCCGGCGGTCCCAGTCGGAACTCGACCGGCTCACCCATTACGACATGCTCACCAACCTGCCGAACCGTTCGCTCCTGTTCTCGCTCATCGACCATGCGGTCAGCCGCGCCAAGTCGCGCTGTGCGGTTCTGTTCATCGACCTCGACCACTTCAAGGCCGTCAATGAGAGCCTCGGCCTGATCGCCGGCGACGCCATGCTCCAGGCGGTGGGGGAGCGCCTGCGCTCGCGCCTCTCTTCGGACGCAACGATCGGGCGCTATGGCGGCGACGAGTTCGTGATCCTGCTGGAGAACATCAAGGGCGCCGAGGACGCCGCCGCAGAAGCCCTGCGCATCATCGAGGCGTTTGCCGATCCGTTCGCGGAGCCCGGCGGCGAGGAGGTGTATCTCGGCGCCAGCGTCGGCATCAGTCTGTTCCCGGACGATGACCCGAGCGGGCGACGGCTGCTGCAGCATGCCGGCTCGGCGCTGTTCCAGGCCAAGGCCAACGGACGCGGCGGCTACAGTTTCTATACCGGCGCCATGACGGCGGCGGCCAAGGCCCGCGTGGGCCTGGAGGCGGAACTGCGGCGTGCCCTCGCCCGCGAGGAGCTGACCGTCTATTTCCAGCCCCTCGTCGCGCTGTCCACCGGCCGCATGGTCGGCGCGGAAGCGCTGGTGCGCTGGATGAGCCCGCGCGGCCTCGTCACGCCCGACCAGTTCATTCCCCTGGCGGAGGAAACCGGGCTGATCGTCCCGCTCGGCGAATACGTCGCCCAGCGCGCCTGCCGCCAGGTGGTGCAGTGGGATGCCGAGGGCGTGAGCTGCGGCATGATCTCGGTCAATCTCTCCCCGCGCCAGTTCAGCCAGGCGGACCTCTGCGCGCGCTATGCGCAGATCCTCAAGGACACCGGACTTTCGCCGGAGCGCCTGGAGGTGGAGATCACCGAGAGCCTTCTCATCAGCGACGGCGGCGCGGCGCGGATCAAGCTCGACGAGCTTTCCGCCATGGGCGTGAAGGTGGCGGTTGACGATTTCGGCACCGGCTATTCCTCGCTCTCCTACCTGAAGCGCTTCCCGATCGGAAAGCTGAAGATCGACAAGAGCTTTGTGCGCGACCTGCCGGGATCGGCGGTGGACGGGGAGATCGTGCGCGCCGTCATCGGCATCGGCCGGGCGCTCAACCTCGCCATCTTGGCCGAGGGCGTCGAGACCGAGGCCCAGCGCGATTTCCTCAAGGAGAATGGCTGCGCGTTCGGCCAGGGCTTCCTCTGGAGCCGCCCGGTGCCGGCGGATGCCTTCGCCGCGCTGGCGCGGGACTGGGCGCGCTGCCCGGACGACACCGTGAACTGACGCGGCGCGCCCCGCGCAGTCGCACCGCACGAGGGTGCCGGCCTCGTCCATGCAACCGGCACCGGCCCTGCGGCGTTCAAGCTGGAACGCAGCCCGAAGGGCGGAGCCGAGACTCATGGCGCAACGGCAGAAAAACGAGCTCGGCCTCGCCGAGGAGACCGCAGACGAGCTGTCGCCCGACGAGAAGCTGGCGGTGGAGGAGCACGCCCCCCTGCGCCCGCTGGCGGTGCACGAGGTGATCCGCCGCGAGGGCGTGGAGGAACTGTCGCGCCCCATGTCGAGCCTGTGGTGGTCCGGCCTCACCGCCGGGCTCTCCATCGGCTTCTCGGTGGTGGCGCAGGGCACGCTCCACGCCTTCCTTCCGGACGAGCCCTGGCGAGTGCTCGCCGCGAGCCCGGGCTATGCGGTGGGCTTTCTCATCGTCATCCTGGGGCGCTACCAGCTGTTCACCGAAATCACGCTCACCGCCGTGCTTCCGGTGCTGGCGGAGCCGTCGCGGCAGGCGCTGGCGGCGCTCGGACGGCTGTGGGTGACGGTGCTCCTCGCCAACCTCGTCGGCACCTTCCTGTTCGCCTGCGCGCTCGCCACCCACGCCGTGCTGCCCGAGGCCCAGACGCGGGGGATCGCCGAGGTGGCGCACCACATCGACACCTTTTCGGCCTCCGGCGCCCTGGTGCGCGGCGTCGTCGCCGGCTGGCTGGTGGCGACGGTGGTCTGGCTCCTGCCCTCGGCCGAATCCGCGCGCATCTGGATCATCGCGCTGCTCACAGCGATGATCCCGGCGCTCGACCTCTCGCACGTCATCTCGGGGTCGGTGGAGGTGTTCTACCTGCAATTGCGCGGCGAACTGGGGATCGTCGACGGCGTGGTGCGACTGCTGCTGCCGCTGCTGATCGGCAACGTCATCGGCGGCGCCGCGCTGTTCGCGCTGCTCGCCCATGGCCAGGTGCGCGAGGAGTTGGATCCGGATGCGCCGGCGCCCGCGCAGGCCACCTCACCGGACGCCGAGCCGCCGACCGCGCGCCCGGCGCGGCGTCCCGCGAAGCGCCGCACCGCTCAGTAATTGGCCCAAAGCCCCGGGGACGCGATCTCGGCGAGGTTGCCGTTGGGGTCGCGGAAATAGAGGCTGGTGCCGCCCTTCGGCCAATGCGCCTCGCTTTCGATGGCGACGCCGTGGGCGGCAAGATGGGCGCGCCAGCGCGGGATGTCCGCCTCGGCCGCCGCGAAGGCGAAGTGCAGCCGCCCGGTCCCGTCATGGGGCGGGATGCTGCCGAACGGCATGGTGATGGTCTCCTGCGTGCTGCCGCGCTTGAACAGCAGCAGCACCGTCCCGCCCACCGGATAGGCGATGAAGCGGTCGTCCGCGAGCATGGGCTTGAGGCCCATCACCCCTTCGTAGAAGGCGGCGGCGCGGGCGAGGTCGTCCACATAGAGGCCGGTTTCCAGCACGCCGCCGAGCGGCGGCGGGGCCTCGGGTTCCGGCCCGCTCACCGGCCGCTCACCACAGATTGAGGGTAGCGCGCGCCTCTTCCGACATGCGGCCCTGGTCCCACGGGGGATCGAAGGTGATGTCCACCTTCACGTCGGCGATGCCAGGAACGGCGGCGACCGCGCTCTCCACCATGCCGGGAAGCTCGGCGGCGGCGGGGCAGTTGGGGGTGGTGAGCGTCATCTCCACTGCCACCGTGCGGTCGTCGGCGATGTCCACCTTGTAGATCAGGCCGAGCTCGTAGATGTCCACCGGGATCTCGGGATCGTAGACGCTCTTCAGCGCGCCGACGATCTCGTCGGTCAGGCGGGTCAGCTCCGCATCCGGGATGGCGGAGGAGATCTTCGGCAAATGCGCCGTATCGGTCGCGTTATCGGTCATGCAAATAAATCCTGCGCCTTGACGAGGGCGTCGGCAAGCCGGTCCACCTCGGCGCGCGTGTTGTAGAGCGCGAACGAGGCGCGGCAGGTGGCCGTTGCTCCATATCGTGCCAAAAGCGGCTGGGCGCAATGGGTGCCCGCGCGAACCGCGACGCCCCAGCGGTCGAGGACCGTGGCGACGTCGTGCGGATGCGCCCCCTTCATCTCGAACGAGACGATGGCGCCCTTTCCCGGCGCGCGCCCGACGATGCGCAGGGAATTGAGCGCTCCCAAGCGTTCCTGGGCATAGGCCAGCAGGTCATGCTCGTGGGCGGAGATGGCCTCGCGCCCGACGGAGGTGACATAGTCCATCGCCGCGCCGAGGCCGATGGCCTGCACGATTGGAGGCGTTCCAGCCTCGAACCGGTGCGGCGGAACGCCGTAGGTGACGCCCTCCTCCGTCACCTCGCGGATCATCTCGCCGCCGCCCTCATAGGGCGGCATCTCGGCGAGCAGGTGATGCTTGCCGTAGAGCAGGCCGATGCCGGTGGGGCCGTAGAGCTTGTGGCCGGTGACGGCGTAGAAGTCGACGCCGAGGTCGCGCACGTCCACCGGCATGTGCACCACCGCCTGGCAGCCGTCCACCAGCACCTTGGCGCCCACCGCATGGGCCGCCGCGACGATCTCCTTCACCGGCGTCACCGTGCCGAGCACGTTCGACATGTGGGTGACGGCGACGATCTTGGTGCGCTCCGTGAGCAGCGCCTTGAACGCCTCGAGGTCGAAGCTGTCGTCCTCCTTCAGCGGCGCCCACTTGATGACCGCGCCCTTGCGCTCGCGCAGGAAGTGCCACGGCACGATGTTGGAATGGTGCTCCATGATCGAGAGCACGATCTCGTCGCCCGGCTCGATCGACTGGCCGAGCGAGTTGGCGACGAGATTGATGGCGCCGGTGCCCGAGCGGGTGAAGATGATCTCGTCCACCGAGCCGGCGTTCAGGAACGCGCGGGCGGTCTCGCGGGCGTGCTCGAACGCCTCTGTGGCGGCGTTGGCGAGATAATGCAGGCCGCGATGGACGTTGGAATATTCGCTCTCATAGGCGCGCGTCATGCGCTCCAGCACCTGGCGCGGCTTCTGCGCCGAGGCGGCGTTGTCGAGATAGGTGAGCGGGTGGCCGTTCACGGTCATGGCGAGGGCGGGAAAGTCCGCGCGCACCGCCGCGACGTCAAAGCCGCCGGTGGCGGGAGGGGAGGCGAAGCGGGTGGCGGTCATGGGTGGTCCTCGATCAGCGCGAAGTCATCCTCGCAGTACACTCCGGCGGACAAGAGCCGGCGGAACTCCCTCTCCCCGCGGGGAGGAGGGCGGGGGTCGGGGGGTGGGGTGGCGGCCGTCCGCGGAGCACAACCTCCGACCTGCGCTCCCCTCACCGTGACCCTCCCCCGGCGGGGAGAGGGAATCCGCCCACGGGGGCGGTCTGCGTTCAGCCCGCCTTGCCCAGCCGCGCGACGATGCGCGCCATCAGCGCCTCGCGCACATCCTCCTGCTCCACATATTCCACCGCCTCGCCCACGAAGGCCTGCACCAGCAGAACCTCGGCCTCGGTGCGGGGGATGCCGCGGGAGAGCAGATAGAACAGCAGGTCGTCGTCGAGCGCACCCGCGGTGGCGCCGTGGCCGCACTGGACGTCGTCGGCGAAGATCTCCAGCTCCGGCTTGTTGTCCATCTGCGCGAATTCGCCCAGCAGCAGCGACTGGCTCATCATGCGCCCGTCGGTCTTCTGCGCGTCGGGGCGGACGATGATCTTGCCCTGAAACACGCCGTGGCTCTCGTCCTTGAGCACGGTCTTGAACAGTTCGCGGCTCTCGCAATGGGGCACTGCGTGGTCCAGCACCATGGTCACGTCGCCGTGCTGGCGGGCGGCGAGCAGGTTCACGCCGCGGATGCCCGCATGGCTGCCGGAGCCGGAGAAGCGGCCGTAGAGGCTGAGGCGGGCGGTGGCGGCGCCGGTGGCGAGCTGGAAGGCGTGGAACGCCACGTCGCGCCCCATGTCCACCACCAGCGTGCCGAGGTGAAGCGCCTTGTCGCCCTCCTCCTGCACCCGGATCAGGTCCACATGGGCGCCGTCGCCCACATAGAATTCGGTCGCCGCATTGGCCTGGTAGGCGATGCCGTCCGGCCCCTGGTGGCTCTCGATGAAGGCCGCCTGCGCCCCCTCCTCCACCACCACCAGCGTGCGGGTGAAGGTGGAGAGAGGCGCGTCGGCGGTGAAGACGTGGGCGATGTGGATCGGCGTCTCCACCTTGGCGCCGGCGGAGACGTGGATCACCAGGCCCTCGCGCAGCATGGCGGTGTTGAGCGCCAGGGCCGCGTCGTAGCGCTGGGGCGCGAGGCCGCCGATGCGGTCGAGCAGCGGGCTGCCGGAGGCGAGCGCGGCGGCGAGCGGCACGGCGGAAACTCCGGCCGGCAGCCGGCCCAGATGGGAGCCGCCGCGCCCAAAGGCG
>NZ_JBNFNU010000006.1:0-38080 GCF_057364445.1 Xanthobacter sp. BG11Y11_SDJG | reverse complement strand
GGAGCGCCACCGCGCCGTCCGCCTCCATGTCGCGCAGCCGCTCGCTGGCCGCCGGCAGCGAGAGGCCCGGCCGCCGCCGCGCCGTGAGTGATGCTGCCCGCATCCACCACCGCGAGAAACAGGCGCAGGTCGGCGAGATCGAAGCGCATCTCGCCAGCATAGAGCACCGGCTGCCTTCGGGCTAGCCGAAGGCAGCGCGCGGGTCATCCGCATTGCGCCGGCCTGCCGGGGGCGTATCGCAGAGCCATGACCGAGCATCCCGCCGCCATGATCGCCGCCATCACGCTGACCTTCTTCGTCGCCGGGCTGGCGAAAGGCGTCACCGGCATGGGCCTGCCCACGGTGGCCATGGGGGTGCTGGGCGCCTGCTCTCGCCGCTCGCGGCGGCCGGCCTGCTGCTCGTGCCCTCCTTCGTCACCAATGTGTGGCAGCTGGCGGCAGGACCAAGCTTCGGCGCGCTCGCCCGCCGGCTCTGGCCGATGATGGCGGCGATCGTCGCGGGCACGGTGATCGGCGCGCCTCTGGCCGAGGGCGGGCGCGGCGCCACCACCGCCGCGCTGGGCTGGGGCGCTTGTGGCCTATGCGCTCTATACACTCCTGGCGCGCCAGCTTGCGGTGCCACGGCGGTTGGAACGGCTGCTGTCGCCGATGATCGGTGCCGCGACCGGCCTCGTGACGGGCGCAACCGGCGTGTTCGTCATCCCGGCCGTGCCCTATCTGCAGGCGCTGGGACTGGCGAAGGACGATCTGGTGCAGGCGCTCGGCCTGTCGTTCACCGTCTCCACCCTGGCGCTGGCGATCGGGCTCGGCACCCGCGGCGCGGTGGCGGTGGATACGATCGCCCTCTCCGTCGCCGCGGTGCTGCCGGCGCTCGCCGGCATGTGGGCCGGCCAGAGGCTGCGCGCGCGGATCAGCCCGTCCGCCTTCCGCCGCTTCTTCCTGATCGCCCTGCTGCTGCTCGGGCTCGAGATGGCGCTGCGGCCGCTTTTCTGACCCACCGCACAGGGTCCTGGGGTCACAGGAAACGCAGCGCTTGCCGCGGTGCGACGGCGTGTGCCAGTCCTATGGCGGCAGCGGCGATGTCACGCGACGGGGACCGGGCCGGCAGCGGAGGACGGGATGAGGCGCTTTGCCCTGCGCGTGTTGGCGACCGCCGTGGCGCTTGTGGTGTCGGTTTTCCTGGCGATCGTCCTCCTTGCCTATCTGCCCCAGGCGGACGAGCTGCGCCGGTCGGCGGCCGAGCAGGCGCTGTCCCAGCTTTGGGGCGAGCCGGTCAGCATCCGCGGGGCGGTGACCGCCGAGCTCTGGCCGCGCGCCAAGATCAACGTCGCTGGCGTCACCGCCCAGGGTGCCCACGGCGCCCGTGCCCAGGTCGATCAGCTCGGATTCTCAGTCTCGCGCTATGATCGCCTGATCCAGGGCACCCTGCGCTACGGGCTCGACGTCGCAGGCGCGCAGTTCGACATTCCGATCGCCGGCACCGCGGATGCCCGGCCGGGCTCGCTGCTGGCGTCGCCGATCTACATCCTGTCCCTGCTTCCCCACCTCACCGTGCGCGATACCGAGATCCGCCTGGGGGATGCCGAGACGGGCTGGATTTTCGCGCTCAAGGTGGCGGACCTGAAGAACGCCGTCGAAGACGGGCGCAACGTGCTCGCGGCCGAGGCGTGCTCAACGACCAGCCTCTCACCCTCGGCTTCGCATTCGACCTGTCCGTCGAAAAGGAAGAGGGCAGCCTGCCCTATGGCGCGCAAATTAGCCTGGCCTCGTCCGGCGCCGGCGGCGGGCTCACGGGGCGGCTGGATATCCGCGCGCCCACGGTCCACTTCGATCACGGCCTGGTGGTGGACGTGAGCGCCGAGGCCTCCAGCATCGCCCAGGCGCTGCGGCTTGCCGCCATCGCGCCCTCCATCGACGGAACCGGCACGCTCCGCGCCCCACCTTGGCGGCCGCGCGGGGCCGCCTCGCCATGTCCGGCCTCGATCTCAAGCTGGCCCTCGCCAGCGGGGAGCACGTCGCCGTCACCGGCAGCGCTGCCGATCTCGTGACCCTCGACGGCGCCGATCTGAAGGTGGTCGCCGACCTTGATACGGGCGCCCCCTCGGCCGTGTCCTTGCGGAGCATCGTCGTCACCCGCCTGACCGGGGCGTTCGCAAGCGGCCCCGACGGCATGATGCTGGACGACATCCTCATCGAGACCAACGCCTTCGACCAGAACCTGCGCGAGATCGGTCCCGTCAAGGTGCGCTCGGTGGAGCGCGACCCCGAGGGGCACGTGGCGTTCAAGGGAATCTCGGCGGTGGCCGGTCCGCCCGAGCGTCCCCTCGCGAAGCTGACGGGCAACGTGAACGATGTCCTCGGCCTCAGCGGCGTGGACCTGTCAGGCAGCGTCGACATTCCTGTGTCGAGCGTGCTGGAGCTGCCGGAGGATAGCGGGAGCAAGCTCGGCCGCTTCGTCGGCAGCCTCTCTGTGTCCGATGCCGACGGCGGCCTGGGGGTCGATGCCTTCACGGTCCGCATCGACGGCAGCGAGCTGATCGAGGCAAACCTCGGCCTGGTGCTCGACAATCTGGCCAAGCCCAACATCGCGACCTCGATCGCGGTCGATTCCCTCGTGAAGATTCCGAACTATGCCGCGCTCGCCGCGGCGCTCGGCGACACGTCCGATTTCAAGGGCCTGGTGAAGTTCGAGGGCCGGCTGAGCGGCAACACGGACGAGCTCACCATGGACGGCCGCACCGACATCGGCCGCACCCAGATCAAGGGCGCGCTCACGAGCCTCGGCGCACCGGGCGGACGGTCCATGGTGAAGGGCTCGATCAGTTCGCCGCTGGTGCATGGCGACGAGATGCTGAAATTCCTCCGCCCGGAAACGCCGCGGCCGCGCAAGGGCTTCTCCGTGAAGGGCGCGCGGGCGCCGCAGGGCGGCAGCCAGATCGACCTCCTCGCGACCACCGATGCGGACATCGCCATCTCCGCCGCCCGACTGGAAGGCGGCGGCGACAGCGCCACCGGCATTGAGGCGCATGTGACGGCGAACAACGGCGCGCTCCGCGTCTCCCCGCTGCGCATCCACTATCGCGGCGGCACCATGTCGGCGGTGGTCGAGAGCGAAGGCCGGTCGCTTCTGCGTGCCAAGGGCAGCGGCGAGGGCTGGCCGCTCTCCTCCGTGCTCGGGCAAAACGCCAGCATTTCCGTGACCGGGACCCTGCATCTCGCCTTCGACCTCACGGCGCAGATGGGGGCCCATGACCTGCTGGGCACGCTCGGCGGCACGCTCACCGCCCGGGTCGGCCGCGGCAAGCTCGGAACCGGCCTGCTCGATCTCGCCGGCGTCGGCCTGTTCGCCGGCCTCTTCACCTCGTCGGTGTACAAGGGCGAGAGCGCCCTGCGCTGCGCGAAGGTGCCGCTGCTGTTCCACAGGGGCGTCGGCCACACCCATCCCCTGATCGTGGTGCGGACGGAGAACGTCCAGGCCCTGGCGAATGGCACGGTGGACCTCGCGCACAACCGCATCGATCTGCGCGTGGTGCCGCGGCCTTTGAATGCGCTCAACGGCGATGCCGGCCACAGCTTCACGGTCAAGGGGCCGCTCTCCCATCCGGCGATCGCGCTCGCCTCCGGGGGAGCCGACCTGCGCGGCAATTACGGCTGCGATTGAAGCGCCGGGTCGGAATCGGTGGGAAAATGCCGCAGGCGTCGCGGCGCCAGGTTAGCCGCCAGGTCCGTAGCCGACGCTGGCCGATCCCCATGGCCGTCCATTGTCGTGCGCCGTGACGCCGTCGAACGCGCGCGGGGGCCGGGCGTGTCCGATTGGTGCGGGCGGTCGGACTCGAACCGACATATCCGTGAGGACGGCGGATTTTGAGTCCGCTGCGTCTACCAGTTCCGCCACGCCCGCAGCGCCTCGACCCTATACCGGGCCGACCCAGGCGAAGCAACACGCGCGGCGCGGCCGCCTTTTGCCGTGAGCCGGCGCCCGCGCCGGAGGGCGTTTTCCGGCGCACCCGCGCAAGCGTGATCGCGGCCGCACGGCGGCGGGCGCCGATGGAGTTTCGTGCTACCTCCACGCAATATTTCGCTATGGCGGCGCAGGCCGGCTTCGCGCTATCTGTGGCGAAGCATTTGGCCGCTTCGGCGGCGAGACATGAAGGCGAAGCGTTGTGATCGACCGGCGAACCCTCCTCTCCCTCGGCATCGGCGCGGGAACGGCGAGCCTTATCGGCCTTCATGCCGCGCGCGCCCAGGACCGGCCGTTCCGGATCCTGATGATCACCTTCCGCGGCGAGACCGACGTGGAGCGCGGCTTCCGCGACTTCCTCACCGCCAACGAGATCAAGACCGAGATCATCGCCCGCGACGTCAACGGCGATGCCCGCCGGGTGCCGGAGATGATCGCCGATCTCGCCACCCTGAAGCCGGACCTGATCTACACCTGGGGCACGCCGGTGACTCTGGGCGTGGTCGGGCCTTACGATTCCTCCGATCCGCGCTACGTGCGCGACATCCCGGTGGTGTTTGCGCTGGTGGCGGCGCCGGTGCGGGCGAAGATCGCCCCGGATTTCGCCTCCTCGGGCCGCAATGTGACCGGCGCGGTCCATGTGGTGCCCACCGACGTGCACATGCGCGCCATGCAGGCCTACAAGCCGTTCAAGACCGTTGGCGTGCTCTACTCCACCACGGAGCAGAACTCGCGTGTCATCGTCGACGAGGTGAAGAGCGTGTGCGCCGGCATGGGTGCGAACGTAATGGCCATGCCGTTCAAGCTCGACGGCGCCGGGCGTCCCACCGCCGATGGCGTGGAGGACATGATCCGCAAGATGCGCACCGACGGCGTGGACTGGCTCTATCTGCTGCCGGACACCTTCCTCGGCACGATCTATGACCGGGTCACGCCCACGGCGCTCGAGAATTCCATCCCCACCTTCGCCGCCGCCGAGCGCGGCGTGCGCGAGGGCGGCGCGCTGGTGGGCCTCGTGAGCCGCTATTATTCCGTCGGCCAGCTCGCCGCCGCCAAGGCGGTGGAGATCCTGGTGCAGCATCGCGCGCCCAAGGACATCCCCATCGAGACGCTGAAGCGCTTTGCGCTCATCATCAACATGCAGGTGGCGCGCAAGCTGCAGATCTACCCGCCGATCACCATGCTGAACTACGCCGAGATCGTCACCAACTGATCCCGGTCGCCCGATGTCCCACGCGCAGTCCCTGAGCTGGCGGCCGCTCGGCCCGCCGGACCTCCCCGTCATCGAGGCGCTGCACCGCCGCGCCATCGGCGCCGCGGGTCCGGACGTGGTGAAGCCGGAGGGGCCGGACTTCTTTCCCGGCATTCTCGGCGGGCGCGGCCGCGCCATCGGCGCGTTCGAGGACGGGCAGCTCATCGCCTACGGCATCCTGCAGCACGTCTTGCCGCAGTCGGACGACCCGCGGCCCCTCCTCGGCCTGCCCGACACGATGCTGCGCGTGAAGCTCGCCGGGGCGTCGGTGGCGCCGGAGGCGCGCGGGCGCGGCCTTCAGCGCGCGCTGATCGCGGAGCGGGTCAACCTGGCGCAGGCGGCGTTCAAGGACACGCCCATGCTGCTGTACGCCACGGCGGCGCCCGCCAATGTCGCGAGCTGGAGCAACCTCCTGGCCGCGCAATTCACGGTGCGTGCCGTGAAGCTGTATTACGGCGGTTATCCCCGATACGTCATGGTGCACGAGCGCGTCGGGCATGAGCGCGTCGGGACGGACGGGGACGGCGACGAGGTCTGTCTCGATCCGGCCGATCTGGAGACGCAACGCCAGTTGCTGGCGCAGGGGTGGAGGGGGACGAAGATGGTGCGCGACCACGGGGGCGTTCGGATCGCCTATGCCGCTCCCCGGCCTGCGCCGAGCGCCGCACCCGCCGCCGTGCGGCCATGAACACGCTCGGCCTTCCGGCAGACCGCTGCGCCCTGGTGGTCGATATGGCGGCGATCCGCGCCAACTGGCGCGCCGTGCGCCAATCCTTCACCGGGTCCGGCGTCGGTGCGGTGGTGAAGCAGGACGCCTACGGCCTCGGCATCGCCGAGGTGGTGCCGCTGCTCTCCGATCTCGGCTGCCGCGATTTCTGGGTCGCCGACCTCTCGGAAGCACAGGACGTGCGGCGCGCAACGCCGAGCGGGCGCATCTTCGTGCTGCACGGGCTGGCCGGCGGCGCGCCGCGCGACTATCGGGGGCTGGGCGCCATTCCCGTTCTCCTGGACATCAGCGAGGTCGAAGGCCTGGCCCGCGCGGCAACGGATACGCCCGCGGCCTGCGCGATCCATCTCGACACCGGGCTGAACCGGCTCGGCCTCGGCCTTGCCGACCTGCGGCGCCTCGCGCAGGCGCCGGACCTCCTCGGCCGGCTCCAGATCGCCGCCTATGTGACGCACTTGGCGCACTTCTCCGACCCGGGGGCGCGCCAGAACCGGTGGCAATGGCGGCGCTTTTCCGCCTGGACGCAGCACCTGCCGCCGGCGCCTCGCAGCTTCTGCGCGTCTTCGGGCGTGTTCGGGCCGAAGGAGCGCCACGGCGACCTCGCCCGGGTCGGCAGCGCGCTCTACGGGGTCGAGACCACGCCGTCGCGCCCGCAGCCCATCGTCGCCGCCGCGACCCTCACCGCGCCGATCCTGCGCGTGCACCACGTGGCGGCGGGGCGCGAAGTGGGCTATTCCGGCGCCTACCGCACGCCCACGGCGCGCCGCCTCGCCGAGCTTGGCATCGGCTATGGCGACGGCGTGCCGTACCGCTTCCATGGCGATGCCTACGTGCTCATCGGCGGCCACCGCGCGCCCGTGGTGTCCACCAGCGCCATGAGCCTCATGAGCGTCGACGTCACCGGCATCCCGGAGCACGCCGTGCGTCCCGGCATGCGCGCCGTTCTGTTCGGACCCGACCTGCCGGTGGACCAGATCGCCGCCGCAGCCGGCATCGCCCCCAACGTGGTGCATGTGTGCGCCGGACGCTCGGCGCCGCGCTTCTATCTGCCGTGCCCGGACGACGCCGGCGCCCCGATGCGCTGCGCACCGACCGCGCGCCCCACGTGATCTGAGACGTGATCTGAGACGTGATCTGAGCGCGCCGCCGATTCGCCGGGTGGTCGGCCAGGATCGACGTCTGCTGCCCCCGCAGGGCCGGCTCCCGGGGTGGCGCGCGGCATCCTGTTCCGGAAAATCGACGGGCTGATGCCGCCGATTACCACTGAGAATCCGCCATTTCCGCAGAATTTGCGCAATCGAAAGCGGTACGCTAACACAGACCCGCACAACTTAAGAGCGTCCACATGGCGCAACGCCAATAGGTGTTCGGGATGGGCGTAAGCTCCGGCTTCGCGCGCGCGATCATCGCCTATGCCGCCTTCCTGGTGTGCCTGGGCGCATACGGGATCTATCTCGAAGCTCCGGTCGCGCGGCCTGCTGCTGGCCCTCGGCACTCTGACGGTCGTCCTGGCGATCCGCGGCGCGCGCCAGCACCGCGCCTTGGTCGAGCAGGAGGCGCTGTATCATTCCCTGTTCGAGCAGAACCACTCGGTCAAGCTGATCATCGAGCCCGGCAGCGGCCGCATCCTCGCCGCTAACGGGGCCGCCGCACATCTCTACGGCTACGGCAGCGACCAGCTCGCGACGATGAACATCGCCGAGATCAACCAGTTGCCGCGCGAGGAGATCAGCCGCCTCCTGAACGCCGCCGGCGACGGCGAGAGCCCGCGCTTCGTCGCGCCGCACCGGCTCGCCTCGGGCGAAATCCGCATGGTGGAGGTCTATTCCGGCCCGGTGGTGTTCAAGGGCAAGCCGGCGCTCTATTCCATCGTCCACGACATCAACGACGCCGTGAACCTGGAACGGGCGCTGCGCGCCAGCGAGGAGCGTTACCGCACTGTCTTCGAGGTGGTCCCTGCCGGCCTGATCCTGGTGGACGAGAGGGGCGACATCGTCGCCTGGAACGCGTGCGCCGTGGCCATGCTCGGCTCGGACCCCGCCTCGCTCGTCAATCGTACCGAGCCCCTGTTCGATCGCAACGGTCGCCTTGTGCCCCGCGCGGCGCGCCCCAGCAGCCGGTGCCGCGACGAGGACATCCGCGACGAGGTGTATTTTACCCTGGGTCCCGGTGGCGCGCGGGTGTGGATCAATGTGAACAGCCGGCGCATCATTTCGCCGGGCGAAAGCCATGCCAGCGGGGCCATCATCACCTTCTCCGACATCACGCAGAGCATCCTGCGCGAGGAATTCCTTCTCGTGAGCCAAAGGGTGTTCGACGCCTCGGGCGAGGGCATCGTGGTGCTCGACCCCGCCGGACGGGTGGTGCGGGCGAATGCGGCGTTCGAGCAGATCACCGGCCTTGCCGCCGCCGAGGCCCTGGGCCGGCCGGCCGAACAGATCCTGGACCAGCGCGCCGATGCGGGCGCGATCGCGGCGATCCGCCAGAGCCTTGCCGAAACCCGGCGCTGGGAGGGCGAGATCACCGTGCGGCGCGAGGATGGCAGCCCGCTGGTGCTGCGGGCCGTCATCAGCGCCATCGATTCGCCGGCCGGCACGCCGGCCGGCACGTGGCCCTGCTGTCCGACGTCACGGTGCGCAAGCGGCAGGAGGAGGAGACCTGGCGCCGCGCCAATTTCGACGCCCTGACGGGACTGCCCAACCGCACGCTGCTGGCGGAGCGCATCCGCCAGGCGCTCATCCTGACCCGCCGCCGCAATGTCTGCGTCGGCGTGCTGTTCCTCGACCTCGACCGGTTCAAGGCGGTGAACGACCGCTGGGGCCATGCAGCGGGCGACGAATTGCTGCGCCACGTGGCGCTGCGCATCTGCGAGACCATCCGCGCCGAGGACACGGTGGCGCGCATCGGCGGCGACGAGTTCGTGGTGCTGCTGCCCATGGTTCGCGGCGAGTCGGAGGCTGGCGAGGTGGCGGCGAAGATCCTCGGCGCCCTGCGCCGCCCCTTCAGGCTTGCCGCCGGCGAAGCGAACATCGCCGCCTGCATCGGCGTCGCCGTCTCAAGCGAGGGCGACCTCGACGCGGAGGCCCTGATCGGCCGCGCGGACGCGGCCATGTATCGCGGCAAGGCGAATGGCCGGGACCAGGTGAACATGTTCTCGGCGCAGGATGGCGCGCTCGCCTGAGGCGCCCCGCGTCCCCCTGCCCCGCCATCTGCACCGCAGGCGCAGGTATGCTAGATCAGGCGCTTGCGCGTTCAGGTGCCAGGTCCGCGGCGCCCGCGTGGCGCCGACCTGATGGAAGGGTTCATGTCGCAGCTGGAATTCCCGCTCGCCCGCCTCAAGGCGATGCTCGACGACCTGCCGCCGACCGCGCGGCGCATCGCCGGCTTCATGGTGGAACATCCCGAGCGGGTGCCGGCGATGTCGGCGAGCGACATCGCCGCCGCGGTCCAGGCCAGCGAGGGCTCGGTGATCGGCCTGTGCCAGCAGGTCGGCGCCCGCGGCTTCGCCGAACTGAAGATTGCCGTGGCGAAGGAGATCGCCACCTCCCGCGCGCTTCTGCACGAGGCCATCACGCCGGGCGACAGCACGGCGGACGTGGTGGCGAAGTTCACCGCAAGCCACGCGGTGGCGCTGGAAGACACCGCCAAGGTGCTGGACGTGGACGCCATCGACCGCGCCGCCGCGCTGATGGCCAAGGCGAAGCGGATCGAGTTCTACGGCATCGGCACCGCCGCGCCGATCGCCGAGGATGCCGCCTACCGGTTCCTCAGGCTCGGGCTCGACACCAAGGCGGTGACGGATTCCCACGGCCAGGCGGTCAGCGCCGCCTTCACCGGCCCGCAGGTGGCCACCCTGACCATCTCGCATTCCGGACGCACGCACGAGACGCTGGAGGCGACGCGCCTCGCCCGCGAGGCGGGCGCGCGGACCATCTGCATCACCAATTTCGGCAAGTCGCCCCTGCAGCATTATTGCGAGGTGGTTCTGTTCACGGCGGCCCAGGAGACCAAGTACCGCATGGAGGCGCTCTCCAGCCGCATCGCCGAACTGTTCGTGATCGACGTGCTGTACGCCCGTCTCGCGCTGGCGCGCTGGGAACGCTCGCTCGCGGCGATCCAGAAATCCTACGATGTGATCGCCACCAAGCGCCTCTCGCCGGGAACGGAGAAGTAGCCGACCGGCGCAGGCATCCGTCCCGCCCCTTTGCCCCGCACCTCGCCCGCCGCCCGCTCTTGACCTCCGTCCTTCCCCGCCGTCGCCCTCCGGCGTGACCGGAGGGCCCATGGACCGACCGCCTGGCGGGGCGACAGCGCAATGGATGTGCTCCGATCAAGCCGAAGCATGACGGTGCGCGGGGGGATCGGCTCTGAAAACCGGCGACGGTCGTTTCCCCTCACCCGAGCAGCGCGCGCAGGGGAAGGTGCGCGCCGAGGAGGATGTGGGGAATGCCGAGGCGGCGGGCACCGGCGCCATCGGTTTCGGGGTTGTCGCCGACCATCACCACCTCTGACGCCGCAAGGCCGAGACGGGCAAGGGCGGCGTGGAAGAGATCCGGCTCGGGCTTGCCAAACACCCGCTGCGGCGCGCGCCCGCGGCGGCGGAGATGGCGGCAGCGAGGGCCCCGGTCTCCGGCACGAGGCGCCCATCGGCGCCCGGATGGGAGGTGTCGGGGTTCGCCACCACGAATTCGGCGCCGGCGCGCACGGCGTTGGCGGCCCGCTCCAGGGCCGCATAGTCGAACGCCGGCGTGCGCGCCACCAGCACCACCTCGGGACGCTCGTCGGTCACATGGAGCCCCAGGTCCCGCGCGTGGCCGACGAGGGGAGCCGAGGCGATCATCATGGCGCGCCCCCCGGGCCGGAGCGCCGCCACCGCGCGCACCGCCTCGATGCCGGCGAGCACCATCCGCTCCGGTGGAACGTGGAGCCCCGCTTGGGCCAGGCGCAGCGAGAGGGCATCCGCGGAATCCGACGAGTTGTTGGACAGGATCACGGCGCGCGGACCGCAGGCGGCAAGCACCTCGCAGGCGCCGTCGATCACCTCGTCGGTGCGGATGAGGTGCCGTCCAGGTCGAACAGGATGCCGCGGGCGGCGCCGAGCACCGCACGCGCTTCCTCGGCATCGCGCGCCAGGAGCGGCGCAGGCGCCTTGCCGGCGGCCCGGACGTCGCGCGGCGCGGTGTCCGCCATGGGCGCGGGGCGGGTCGATCGGGAATGCAGCGTCATCATGTCCTCGCTCGGGCATCCTCAGTATCAAGACGCTCGAAGTGAGGAAAGCTCAATTTGCCGGGGACGCGGCGCGTGCGTCGCACAATCTTTGAGCTTTCCTCAATGTCACCGTGATGTCACTGAGTATCGATAAATCCAGCCGCGTTCCAGGCCGTGTCCGCCCGCGGCCGATCGCTCCCAGCCGGAGCGGCCCCCGAAGCCCGTCGCCGTTGCTCACACTGACCAGGAGAGTGACCCATGATCCCGTCGCCGCACCTTCCTCATCGGCGCCGCCGCCGGCGTCCTCGCCGCGCCGGCCGTCGTGCGCGCCCAGTCCGTCACCCGCAAGACCATCAAGGTGGCGCTCGCTCCCTCCCAGCCCACCCAGCAGGAAACCCGCAAGGTGTGGGAGCCGCTGTACCGCATGGTGTGCGAGCGCATCGGCGCCGACCTTGCGCTCACCGTCGCCAATGACTGGGCCGGCGTCTCGGTCGCCATCGGCTCGGAGAATGCCGACCTCGCCCAGCTTGGCCCGTGGGGCTACGTGCTGGCCAAGAATTCCTCCGGCACGCGGGTGATCAACGTGATGCTGGTGGAGGGCAAGCCCACCTATCACGGCCTCATCGTCGCCCGCCCGGACCTGAAGCTGGAGAAGTTCCCGCAGGACGCCAAGGGCATGTCCATGCAGATGCTGGACACCGGCTCCACCACCGGCTGGATGGTGCCGACCCACTATTTCCGCTCCCAGGGCATCGAGCCGAAGACCTTCTTCGGCAAGTATGCCGAGGGCGCCTCGGCCGCGGCGCGCAGATGGCCACCATCAACGGCCAGGTGGACCTCGCCACCGGCTGGGACATCCACCGCAACACCATGATCCGCAACGGCCTGATGAAGGCGGATTCCAACAAGATCGTCTGGCAGTCGGTGCCGCTGCCGAACGAGCCGGTGGTGGTGCGCAAGAGCATGGACGAGGAGACCGCCATGGCGCTCCAGGCCGCCTTCAACAGCCTCACCGCCGAGGAGCTGAAGGTGCTGCCCTGGCCCTATACCGGCTACCGCACCACCACCCACGAGCCCTATGTGGTGCTGGAGGTGATGGGCCGCGACCTCGGCGTGCTGAAGAGCTGAGCGCCAACCCACGCCAACCGGCGGCCGGGGGCGGCATCGCCCTCGGCCGCATTGCTATTGGGAGCCACAGCCATGTGGGACATCGAGCGCGTGCCGCCCGCCCGGGATCGCGCGGGACACTATGTGGAGACCCCGCTGCGCCTCGGCTCGCCGGCGGTGCTGGCGCGGATCGCGCTCGCCGCCGTGCTGCTCCTCCTGTTCTGGGGCTGCGTCCGCCTCTCGGAGGTGGACCCGGCGGCCTTCATCGCCGGCATTCCGCGCCTGCTCATGTGGGCGGCCAAGGCCTGGCCGCCTTATCTCGCGGACCTCGACGTCTATTGGCTGCGCGCCGCCGAGACGGTGGCCATCGCCACGGTCGCGACAGTGGTCGCGACCCTTGTCGCCTTCCCGCTCTCCATCTTCATCGCCCACAACACGTCGCCCTCGCCCTGGCTCGCCGCGCCGGTGCGGATGCTGGTGAATTCGTTCCGCGGGTGGACACCATCGTGTTCGCGCTGCTGTTCGTGGCGGCGGTGGGGCTCGGGCCGTTCGCGGGCGTGCTCGGCATGATCGTCCATTCGCTGGGCGTCATCGCTAAGCTCAACAGCGAGGCCATCGAGACGGTGCCGAAGGCGCCGCTGGAGGCCGCCGCCATGACCGGGGCGAACCGCACCAAGATCGTCTCCTATGCGCTGCTGCCCTCGGTGCTGCCGAACCTCACCTCGGTCTCGCTCTATGTGTGGGAGGCGAACGTGCGCACCTCCACCATCCTCGGCATCGTCGGGGCGGGCGGCATCGGCATCGAGATCAAGGCCGCCATCGACCTGCTCGACTTCCCCAAGCTGCTGACGGTGACGGTGATCATGCTCATCATGGTGACGATCATCGACCAGTTCAGCGCCTGGCTGCGCCGGAGGCTGGTATGACGCTCATCACCCCCGCCGCCGGGATGACGGCCGCCGCCGCGGCGCCCGCATTGCGGCTCGACGCCATCACCAAGAGCTTCGGCAGCGCGGTCGCGCTCGATCGGGTCAGCTTCGCCATCGCCCCCGGCGAGGTGGTGGCGCTGCTGGGGCCGAGCGGCGCCGGCAAGTCCACCATCTTCCGCTGCATCTCGCGCCTCGCCGAGGTGGATGCCGGCACCGTGACCGTGCTCGGCCGCGACATCGGCGCCCTCGACCGAAGGGCGCTGCGCGAGCATCGCGGCGCCATCGGCCTGATCTTCCAGCAGTTCAACCTGATCGCGCGCATGAACGCGATCGACAACACGCTGGCCGCGGCTCGGCCAGGTGCCCACCTGGCGCGCGGTCACGCGCTGCTTCTCGCGCGAGGACCGGCAGATCGCGCTCGCCGCGCTCGACCGGGTCGGGCTGCTGGAGAAGGCCTATCAGCGGGCGGACAGCCTGTCCGGCGGGCAGCAGCAGCGCGTCGCCATCGCCCGCGTGCTCGCCCAAAGAAGCCGCCTCGTGCTCGCCGACGAGCCGGTGGCGAGCCTCGATCCGGCCTCCGCCGCCAACGTCCTGACGGTGCTGAGGGACATCGCCCGCGAGCGCGGCATCGCCGTGCTCTGCGCGCTGCACCAGACCGACCTCGCCTGCCGCTATGCCGACCGCATCGTCGCCATGCGCAAGGGGCGCCTGGTGCTGGACGCCCCGGCGGCCACGGTGAGCGCCGACCAGCTGGACGCCATCTATTACGACGGCGATGGCGCGCCTCGACGATCCTAGAGGGTGGTGGGAATTGCAGCCCCGCAAGCGACGCGACCGCTCGCTCCGTCATGCCCCGGCTTGTCCGGGGCATCCACCTCGTCGCTTGCGCGATGGTTCAAAATCCAGGCCGCAGGCGGGCGGCTGCGTGGATCCCCCGGACAAGCCGGGGGATGACGCTCGATCTGGGGTCGAGGTCCTGCGCAAGAGGCTGCGGCGCTCAGCCTGCGCCGCGGGTTCGACTCAGGGCCCGTAGACCGAGATCAGCACGCAGCTGTTGTCCGCGAGCCGGCGCACCTGGTGGCGCAGCGGGCCGGGGAACTGGATGGAATCCCCGGTCTCCAGCACCAGCACCTTCTCGGCGAAGCGCACCTCCACCGTGCCGGCGACCACGAACAGCACCTCCTCGCCGCGGTGCGCCGCCTCGGGCTCGTTGGCGAACTCGGCCGGCGGATACATCAGGAACACTTCGAGGCCGGAACTGCCGGTGCTCTTGGTGAGGATCTCCATGTGGTAGTTGCCGTCGTCGGCGGTCAGTTCGTGGCGGTCGCCGGCGCGGGTGACGAAGATCGGCTCCTCGCGCTCGGCCGCGCCGAACAATTGTGCCGCCGAGACCTCCAGCGCCGTGGAGATGCGCAGAACGATGGCGACCGACGGCACCTTGAGGCCGCGCTCCACGCGCGAGAGATAGCCCTTGTCCACCGCCGCCGCGAGCGCGAGCTGGGACAAAGAGATCCCGCGCTCGACGCGCAGGGCGCGGATGGCGCGGCCGAGGCTGACGCCGGCCGGCAGCGGCATGCTGTGGGGGGGATCGAGCGTCACCATCGGATCAAGCAACTCCTGACGGCCCTGGGCAAGGTCGAAATCTGGGCAACCCTGCCGCGATCGGGGGCGCCATGGGAAAGCACCAAAAAAGCAGCAACCACAGGCAAACTCTTCCCCCACTTTGGAGTGATTGCAAGGGCGTCGTAGCCTCATAACCAACGTTGATGCTTGGACAACGGTTCACGGGAGCCGTTGCGGCCGCTCGCTCCTCACTCTTGGCACGTCCTTTGCCTGTAAGGGTTTGCCAGGCCCGAATTTGGCTCGGGACCGGCAAAACTGGTTGCTTGTTAGGCAACGTTGTCTAATTTGATAGCAGCCGGCAATCACAGGGGAACAAAGTGATGAAGCTCGCCAATCACTTGCGCCGTGCGCTGCTGGTACTTTTGGCCGCGGCCCTGCCGGTCTCGGCCGCCTCGGCCCAAGACCCGAAGGTCAAATGGAAGATGGCCGCCACCTTCTCGAGCTCGCTGCCGCAGCTCGGAACGCTGGGCAAGCGCCTCGAATCGCAGATCGCCAAGGTCTCCGGCGGCAATATCGAGCTGCGCTTCTATGAGCCGGGCGCCCTGGTGCCGCCGCTCGAGACATTCGACGCCGTCGCCGCCGGCGCGGTGGACGCGGCCTTCTCCACCCCGGGCTTCTGGGGCGGCAAGGTGCCCGCCCTCCAGGTGTTCGCCGCGCTGCCCTTCGGCCCGCCGGCGCCCGAATACATGGCCTGGTACTATTTCGGCGGCGGCAAGCAGATCTTCGATGAGATCTACGCCAAGTACGGCATCAAGTCGGTGATGTGCGGCATGCTCGCGCCGGAGGGCTCGGGCTGGTTCAAGAAGGAGATCAAGAGCGTCGACGACCTCAACGGCCTCAAGCTGCGCTTCTTCGGCCTCGGCGCCAAGGCGCTCGGCAAATTCGGCGTCTCCGCCCAATTGCTCGCCCCGCCGGACGTCTATCCCGCCCTCGACCGCGGCGTCATCGACGGCCTGGAATTCGTGCAGCCCGCCATCGACCTCAAGATGGGCTTCTGGCAGATCGCCAAGCACTATTACTTCCCCGGCTGGCACCAGCAGTCGACCTTCTTCGACCTGATGATGAACAAGGCCAAGTGGGACGCGCTGAGCGAGACCCAGAAGGCGCAGATCGAGTCGGTGTGCGGCGACAACATCCGCTACGGCATCGCCGAGGGCGAGGCGATCCAGATCCCGGCGCTCAAGGAGCTCCAGGCCAAGGGCGTGCAGATCCACAAGTGGTCCGACGCGGACCTCAAGAAGCTCAAGGGCGCCGTGGACGAGGTGATCGCCGAGCAGGTGGCCGCCGATCCCGACTTCGCGCGGGCCTATGCGAGCTTCTCGAAGTTCCGCGAGGATTACGCGACCTGGCGTGACATCGGCTACCTGAAGAACTGATGTCCGCGCTTCTGGCTTCGGCCCAAATCCTGAAGACGATCGCGCGGCGGGTCGGGCAGGCGGCGGCGTGGTGCGTCGTCGTCCTCGTCCTGACCGTGGTGCTGGACGTCGTCACCCGCCGCTTCATCGTGCTTGGCTCGACGAAGCTGCAGGACCTCGAGTGGCATCTCCATGCCACTCTCTTTCTCCTGTGCCTCGGCTACGCCTATGTGGAAGGCGAGCACGTGCGCATCGACGTGCTGAGCAACCGCTTCAGCGCCAGGACCGCGGCGGCGATCGAGCTGATCGGTGCCGCTTTCTTCATCGTCCCGTTCTGCCTGGTGGTCCTCTATTACGGCTGGCCGTTCCTCGCCAGTTCCTTCCGGCTGAACGAGGGCTCGCCCTCCCTCACCGGCCTGCCCTATCGCTGGATCATCAAGTCGACGCTGCTGATCGGCTTCGCGACGCTGCTGTTGGCGGCGCTGGGCGCCATCGCCGCCTCCCTCGCCACCCTCCTCGGATCGCCTCCCAAGCCGGAAGCGCCCCACCACCCGCAGGAGGTCGGCCTATGACCCTGTTCGAGACCGTCCTGCCGCTCTCCATGCTCGGCCTGCTGGTGGTGATCCTGTTCTCGGGCTTCCCGGTGGCGTTCTGCCTCGCCGGCGTGGGCCTCGTGTTCACGGTCATCGGCGGCGCCTTCGGCCTGTTCCAGCCGGCCCAGCTGTTCCTCGTCGTCAGCCGCATCTGGGGCTCGATCGCGGACAATCTGGTGCTGGTGGCGATCCCCATGTTCATCTTCATGGGCATCATGCTGGAGCGCAGCGGCGTCGCGCGGCATTTGCTGGAAATCCTCTCGGTGCTGCTGAAGCGCGTGCCCGGCGGGCTCGCGCTCGCCGTGGTGCTGATGGGCACCATCATGGCGGCGACCACCGGCATCGTCGGCGCCTCTGTGGTGATGCTCACCATGCTGGCGCTGCCGGTGATGGTGGAGCGCGGCTACGACAAGGGCATCTCCGCCGGCGTGATCGCCTCGTCGGGCACGCTCGGCATCCTCATCCCGCCCTCCATCATGCTGGTCATCATGGGCGACCTGCTGGCGATCCCGGTGGGCGACCTGTTCACCGGCGCGGTGATCCCGGGTCTGCTGCTGTCGGGGCTCTATCTCGTCTACATCCTCTTCGTCGGCCTGTTCCAGCCGAAGCGCATGCCGCGCCCGCCGGAGGCGGACCCGCTCCCGCTCCGCGATCTTCTCCTGCTGATCTTCCGCGGGTTCGTACCGCCGACCGTGCTGGTGCTGCTGGTGCTAGGCTCGATCATCGGCGGCTTCGCGACGCCGACGGAGGCGGCGGGCGTGGGCGCGTTCGGGGCCACCCTGCTCGCGGTCTACAACCGCACCTTCACCCTGAAGCTGCTGAACGACGTGGTGCAGGCGACCGCCCTGACCAACGCCATGATCTTCGGCATCTTCTGCGGCGCCACCCTGTTCTCCTACGTGTTCCGGGAGCTGGGCGGCGACGACGCCATCATCCATGTCATCGGTGCCCTCGGCCTGCACGACTGGGCGCTGCTCGGGCTCTTGATGGTGGTGATCTTCCTGCTCGGCTTCTTCTTCGACTGGCTGGAGATCACCCTCATCATCCTGCCGGTGTTCCGGCCGATCGTGATGGAGCTCGACTTCGGCGACGCGGTGCCGAAGGACCAGATCCTGCTGTGGTTCGCCATCGCGGTGGCGGTGAACCTGCAGACCTCCTACCTCACCCCGCCCTTCGGGCCGGCCCTGTTCTACCTGCGCCAGGCAGGATCGGGCTTCCTGACGCTGGCGGACATCTACCGGGGCATCGTCCCCTTCACCCTGCTCCAGCTCACCGGCCTTGCCTTGTGCATCGCCTTCCCGGCGCTGGTGCTCTGGCTGCCGACCTATCTCGGCTACTGACCCGGCCCAATCCGAACCAACGACAGGAGACAACCATGTCCCGCAAAGTGCTCGCGACGGCGGCGGCGGCGCCCGCCGTCGGCCCCTACGCCCAGGGCATCGGCTTCGCCAGCCTGGTGTTCGCCTCCGGCCAGCTGCCGGTGGACCCGAAGACCGGCGCGCTGGCCGAGGGCATCGTCGCCCAGACCAAGGCCTCGCTCGCCAACCTGGAGGCGGTGCTCGCCGCCGGCGGGGCGAGCTTCGCCACCGTGCTGAAGACCACCGTGTTCCTCAAGAACATGGACGACTTCGCCGCCATGAACGAGGTCTACGCGGCCGCGTTCCCCGACAGCCCCCCGCCCGCTCGACCATCGAGGTGGCGCGCCTGCCCAAGGGCGCGCTCGTCGAGATCGAAGCCATCGCCGCGCGCATCGACTGAGGCCCCCATGACCGCCCATCCTCCACCCCCGGCCCTCCCGGTCAAGGACAGCGGCCCGCTGAAGATCGTCGAGGCCTATGACCACCCCGCCGCGCAGGCGCGCTCGCGACGCCCGGCGGCGCGGTGAACTTCAAGGGCACCCTGCTCCATATCCACATCGCCCCGGCGGCGAGCTACGAGATGGAGGAACTCACCGAGGCGGAGTGCGTCGCCGGACGCGGCATCGTCGGCGACCGCTATTTCCTCGGCAGGCCGGTACTTAGTCCGGCCGCGACGTGCGCGAGGTGACGCTGATCGAGCAGGAGGCGCTCGACGCGCTCGCCCGCAACGATCCGCCGCTCCAGGAGGGGCCGATCGTGCTCGCGCCGGTGGACCACCGGCGCAACCTCACGGTGCGCGGCGTGCCGCTCAACCATCTGGTGGGCCGGCGCTTCCGGGTGGGCGAGGTGATCCTGCGCGGCGGGCGCCTGAACTTCCCCTGCAAGTATCTGGAGCAGCTGCTCGACCTGCCGGTCTACCTGCCGCTCTACAACCGCTCGGGGCTCAATTGCGGCATCGAGCGCGGCGGCGTCATCCGGCCCGGCGACGAGATCGAGCTGCTGGACTGAGCATGTCGGGACGCCTCATCATGAAGCTCACCGTCGCCGAGCAGGCGGCGGTGACGGCGGACGTCGCGACGTTCGCCTTCGCGCATCCGCGCCGGCCGGTCCTGCCGGCATGGGTGCCGGGCGCCCATGTGGACGTGCACCTGCCGGACGGGGCGGTGCGGCAGTATTCGCTCTATGGCGATCCCGCCGAGCGCGGGCTCTACCGCATCGCCGTCAAGCGCGAGGACGCCGGCCGCGGCGGCTCGCGCTGGATCCACGATCACCTCAGGCCGGGGGGCGAGATCTTCGTCAGCGCGCCGCGCAACCATTTCGCGCTCAATCCCGAGGCGGCGCGGCACGTGCTGGTCGCCGGCGGCATCGGCGTCACGCCGCTGATGGCCATGGCGCGGCAGCTGGCGGCGCAGGGCGACGACTTCGTGTTCCACTATTGCGCCCGCAGCCGGGAGAACGCACCCCTGGTGGAAGCGCTGGAGGCGCTGTGCGGGGACCGGCTGCGGCTCTGGCTCAGCGCCGAGGGGCGCCGGCTCGACATCGCCTCAACGCTCGACGCCGCCGCCGGTGCGGACCTCTATGTGTGCGGTCCCAACGCCTTGACCGAGGCGGTGGAAGGCGCGGCAGCGGCGCGCGGCTGGCCGGAGGCGCGCTACCACACGGAGCATTTCGCCGCGCGCGTGGACGCCGGCTTCGTGCCCGAGCCGTTCGAGGCGGTGATCGCCTCCACCGGCCGGCGCCTGACCGTGCCGGCCGACCGAAGCCTGCTGGAGGTGCTGCGCGACAACGGCTTCGTGCGCGGCTCGTCGTGCGAGATCGGCGTGTGCGGGACGTGCGAATGCGGCTATCGCGACGGCACGGTGATCCATCGCGACGTGGTGCTCTCCCACGCGGCGCGCAAGACCCGGCTGATGCCGTGCGTCTCGCGCGGACGCGGCGCGATCACCCTCGATCTGTGAGGCGGAAGGGGTGCGCGCGGAAGGGGCTCACAGGAGCCCCTTCATCGCCTCCCCGCCCTCGGCGAACATGCCGGCCGTGACCTCCACGGGGGCGAACGAGACGCGGCCGAAGCGCGCCTTCTCGCCCGCCGGGACGGTGGCATCGATGCCGAGCTTGGCGCGCACGCCGTTGCGGCTGATGCGGACATATTCGTGCCCGCGCGCCTCGGGAATGACGATCACGTCGCCCGATGCCTCCATGCGGGTGGCAAGCGCGTATTCCACGTCGGCGGGGTCGCGGATGTCGATGTCGTCGTCAACCACGATCACCATGTCGAGGTCCTTCAGCGCGCCGAAGGCCGCCAGCATGGCGTTGCGCTGCAGCCCCTCATGCTGGGGCCCTGCTTGTTCACCTGGAGCACCGCATGGAAGCGGTGCAGGCCGCCGGCCGTCATCTCGGCGTCGGTGACGATCGGCACCGCCGCGCGCAGCACCTTCAGGAGGCTCGCCTCCAGCACGTACTTGCGCAGCATGATGGTCTCGCGGCCGAAGCCGTTGATGGCGTGGTAGATGGGCCTGGCGCGCCGGGTCAGCGCCTTCACCTTCAGCACCGGCGCGTCGGCCGGCGGGGCGGCGAAGCCGACGAACTCGCCGAACGGGCCTTCCATGTGGACCTCGCTGGCGCTGATCTCGCCCTCCAGCACGTATTCGCATTCCGCCGGCACCATGAGGTCGCTGGTCTTCGCCTTCACCACCGAGAGCGGCCGGCCGGCGAGCCCGCCCGCGACCGCCAGCTCGTCCAGCGTCTCGGGCATCTGCGAGCCCATGGTGGCGGCGGTGAAGTGGAGCGCGAGGTCGGCGCCGATGCAGATCGCCACGGGAAGGTTCCGGCCCCTCGCCTGCGCCCGCTCGAAGGCGAGGCGCAGGTGGCGGCCGAAATCGAGCTTCACCGCGAACGTGTCCGGCCCGATGAGCTGCAGGCGGTGATAGGAGGCATTGTAGATGCCGGTGTCCGGGTCCTGTGCCACCAGGATGCCGGAGGTCACGTAGCGTCCGCCGTCCTTGGGCGCATGGAACAGCGCCGGCAGGGTCTTGCCGAGATCGATGCCGGAGGTCTCCACCACCTCGTGCACCGGCGCGGTCTCCACCACCTTCGGCGCCAGGGGCGAGCCGAGCGCCTGGGAGATGCTCTCGCGGATGCCGCGGAAATCCCGGGCGAAGGCGCTCTCGCAATTCTCCCGGCTGGCGAGCAGATTGCCCACCACCGCCGCATCGTGGCCGCGCACCTTCGGGAACAGCAGGGTCTCCTGGCCGTCGAGCTTCTTCATCAGCGCGGCGATTTCCAGATGCGGGTCGGCCTCGCCGGTGAAGACGCGGATGCGCCCGTCTGCGGCAAGCCGCGCCAAGGCGGGCCTGAAGCCCGTGTCGACGGTATTGGAGATCGCCATGATGGCCCCGGATGGCTGGGAGAACGAGGCGCGGGGGTGCGCCGGGGAACGCGGACCGCGTTCGGGGGTCAAATTAGGTAAGCGACAAAGCTAGTCAATACGCATCGCAGCAATCCACCTGCCTCAACCAGATGGCCGAAGGACGGCCTGCGCCCCTCGCATACCCCTTCTGCGGGCTGGCGTTACCGGGCTTCGCCGGTCCGTCCCGGGCGCTCAATTTAGCTTTGTAAAAAGTTATCTCGCCCCCCGCCTCCGCTCCCTGCACCGGCCATCCGACACCCCGCGCGGCGTTGACGGTCCATCATGGCGCCGCTGAACGGCTTGCCTGGATCGGCGCCACCGCCTGCCCGCATTCGCGGCTTGACTAGCTTTGTTGCTTAGCTAAAAATCGACCCACGACAATGGCGGTGGCCGGCGCGATCGCAGCCGGGCGCCTTTCGATGTGGCGACGCCTTGCGGCCGCGCACCGGCTCGAATCACGCGGCGGCTCAACGCCGGACCCTTCCGAGGACAGAGGAGAACAAGATGAAGACGCTCGCAGCGGCCGTAATGTCCTTCGCAATTCTGGCATCGCCCGCGGCGATGGCCCAGGAGACGTGGCCGGCCAAGACCATCAAGCTGATCGTCCCCTACGCGCCCGGCGGCTATACCGACCTCACCGGCCGCATCACCGCCCGCTTCCTGGAGAAGGATCTGGGCCAGACGGTGGTGGTGGAGAACAAGCCCGGCGCCGGCGGCATCGTCGGCACCGACCTCGTGGCGAAATCCCCGGCCGACGGCTATACCTTCTGCGTCTGCAGCGTCGGCGCGGTCTCGGTCGCCCCGGTGGCCCAGACCACGCAGTACAATCCGCTGAAGGACCTGGCGCCGATCTCGATCGTCAGCACCATCCCGCAGACCGTGATCGTCAACCCGAAGCTGCCCATCAAGACCATTCCCGAGCTGATCGCCTACGCCAAGGCCAACCCCGGCAAGCTGACCTACGGGTCGAGCGGTGCCGGCGGCCTGATGCACTATTCGGTCCAGCTGTTCGATACCCGCACCGGCACCAAGATGGTGCACGTGCCGTTCAAGGGCGGCGCGCCGGCCACCGCCGCCGTCGTCGCGGGCGAGGTGGACATCTCCTTCACCAACATGACCGATGCCCTGCCCCAGATGGAGGCCGGCACCGTGCGCGGCCTCGCCGTGACCTCGGGCAAGCGGAGCCCGTTCGCGCCGAACCTGCCCACCGTGGAGGAGACCGGCGTGAAGGACTTCTCGGTGGAATCCTGGAACGGCATCATCGCCCCGCCCGGCACCCCGAAGCCGATCATCGACCGCATGTCGGCCGCCCTGAAGAAGATGGCGGAAGACCCCGAGGTGAAGGAGGCGTTCGCCAAGATCGGCGCCACCGCCGTCTTCACCACGCCGGAGGAGTACAAGGCCTCCATCGCCAAGGAAGTCGCGCAGTGGACCGATCTCATCAAGGAGATGAAGGCCACCAAGAACTGACGCACTGCCGGCCCGCCGTGCGGGCCGGCATCCGCCGCAGCCGCGCGTGATCGGCGGGCCGATCCCCGCCGCACGGCACGTGACGCACGCTCCCGACTTGCCCGGCTCCCGTGCACCGCGTCCAATGGGCGTTCCCGCCGCCGGTCCGGCAGCATGGCGGCGCGCGAGGCCTGGAGAAGGACGATGAGGATCAAGCTCGTGCGCGGCGGGGTGGACTTCTGGTCCGGCCTGCTGCTGGTGGCCATCGCCGGGGCCGCACTGTTCTACATATCGAGCCTGGAGATCGGCACCCCGCTCGAGATGGGGCCGGGCTACTTCCCGCTCATGATCGCCTCGGTGCTCGCCGTTATGGGCGCCATACTGCTGGTCAGGGGCCTCGCCGTGGAAGGCCCCGACGTGCCGCCGCTGAACCTGCGCGCCGCGGTGCTGATCCTCGGCTCGTTCCTCGTCTTCGCGCTGCTGCTCGACCGCTTCGGGCTGATCGTCGCCATCCTCGCCCAGACCGCCGTCGCCAGCTTCGCCTCGCGCGAGAGCGTCTTGTGGCAGACGCTGCTGTTCGGCGCGGCCCTGGCCGCGGGATCGGTGGTGCTGTTCATCTGGCTGCTCGGCATGCCGGTGGAGGTGTGGCCGTGATCGAGAGCCTCCAGCTGCTGGGCCACGGCTTCAGCGTCGTCCTCAGCCTCGACAACCTCATGTTCTGCTTCATCGGCGCGCTGTTCGGCACGCTGATCGGCGTGCTGCCCGGCCTGGGGCCGGTGGCGACCATCTCGCTGCTGCTGCCGGCCACCTTCGCGCTCGATCCGGTGGGCGCCATCATCATGCTGTCGGGCATCTATTACGGCGCCCAGTATGGCGGCTCGACGACCGCCATCCTGGTCAACATCCCCGGCGAATCCACCTCGGTGGTGACGGCCATCGACGGCTACCAGATGGCGCGCCAGGGCCGTGCCGGACAGGCGCTCGCCATCGCCGCCATCGGCTCCTTCATCGCCGGCTGCATCGGCACGCTGGTGATCGCCTTCGCCGGCCCGCCTTTGGCGCGCATAGCGCAGTCCTTCACCTCGCCGGACTATTTCTCGCTCATGATATTCGGCCTCGTCTCGGCCGTGGTGCTCGCCAACGGCTCGCTGTTCCGCGCCGTGGCGATGATCGTGCTCGGCCTCCTGTTCGGCATGATCGGCATGGACGTGAACACCGGCATGCCGCGCCTCACGGGCAACTTCATCGAGCTGTCCGACGGGGTGAGCTTCGTCGCCATCGCCCTTGGCCTGTTCGGCGTCGCCGAGGTGATCTGCAACCTGGAGCAGGACATCAGCCGCACGGTCACCAGCGGCAAGATCACCAATCTGTGGCCCTCGTTCGCGGTGATCCGCCAGGCCATGGGCGCGATCCTGCGCGGCACCGGCCTCGGCACGATCATGGGCGTGCTGCCGGGCGGCGGCGCCACCATGGCCTCCTTCTCCTCCTATGCCTTGGAGAAGAAGGTCTCCCGCACGCCGTCGCGCTTCGGCAAGGGCGCCATCGAGGGGGTCGCCGTCCGGAATCCGCCAACAACGCGGCGGCGCAAACCTCGTTCATCCCGCTCCTCACCATGGGCCTGCCCACCAGCGCCACCATGGCGCTGATGGTCGGCGCGCTGACGCTGCACGGCATCGCGCCGGGGCCGAACGTCATCACCCGCCAGCCGGACCTGTTCTGGGGCCTGGTCGCCTCCATGTTCATCGGCAACGTCATGCTGGTCATCATCAACCTGCCGATGATCGGGCTGTGGGTGCGCCTGCTGCGCCTGCCCTACCGCTTCCTGTTCCTGCTGATCGTGATCATCAGCTCGATCGGCGTCTATTCGGTCAGCAATTCGGTCTTCGACATCTATCTGATGATCGGCTTCGGCCTGCTCGGCTACCTGCTGCGCAAGCTCGACGCCGAGCCGGCGCCCATGCTCATGGGCTTCGTGCTGGGGCCGATGATCGAGGAGAACTTCCGGCGCAGCATGATCACCGGGCGTGGCGACCCCATGGTCTTCCTGGAGCGCCCCATCAGCCTCGCCTTCCTGCTGCTCTCCCTTGCCCTGCTGATCTCCGTGGCGCTGCCCTTCATCCGCAAGCGGCGGGAGGAGATCTTCCAGGACGAGGAGGCCTAAGAACACAAGGGACAACGCCCATGAGCCTCATCGAGCCCGTTCCCTGCTTCGTCGGCGGGGCCGAGCTGCCGCTCGGCGCCGGCTTCGATAAGCATGATCCCTCAACCGGCCGCCCAATGCCCGCGTGGCGGAATCGGACGCGGCGCAGGTGGACGCGGCGGTCGCGGCCGCCCGCGCGCGCTGCGCGGGCCATGGGGGCGCACCACGCTCGACCAGCGCATCGCATTCCTCCAAAGGCTCGCCGCCCATATGGAGGCGAACCTTGCCGCCGTCGTCGCGGCGGAGATCGCCGACACCGGCAAGCCGGTCACGGTGACGACCAATATCGAGATCCCCCGCGCCATCGCCAACCTCAGGGCATTCGCGCAGATCGCGCGCGAGGCGCCGGAAGAGACGTTCGAGACGAAGGTGGCCGGCGGCCGGGCGCGCAACCGCGTGCTGCGCCATCCTGTGGGCGTGATCGGCATCGTCGCGCCCTGGAACCTGCCGCTGCTGCTCCTCACCTGGAAGGTGGCGCCGGCGCTCGTCTGCGGCAACGCCATCGTCGTGAAGCCGTCCGAGCACTCGCCGCGCACCGCCTTGATGCTGGCGCGCATGGCGCACGCCTGCGGCCTGCCGGACGGGGTGCTGAACGTGGTGCACGGCCACGGCGCGGGCGCGGCGGGCGCGTTCCTCGTCTCCCATCCCGGCGTCGACGCGGTCTCCTTCACCGGCGAGACGCGCACCGGCGAAGCCATCATGCGCGCCGCCGCCGCCGGACCGCGGCCGGTGTCGCTGGAGCTGGGCGGCAAGAACCCGGCGCTGATCTTTGCCGATTGCGACCTCGATGCCGCCATCGCCGGCACCGCGCGCTCCATGTTCGACAATTGCGGCCAGGTCTGTCTCACCACCGAGCGGGTGTTCGTCGAGCGGCCGATCTTCGAGCGCTTCGCCGCCGGCCTGGTCGCCGCGGCCAAGGCCCTGAGGCCGGGCGATCCGCGGGCGCCGGAGACGACGCTCGGCCCGGCCATCAGCGCGGTCCAGCGCGAGAAGGTGCCTCGGCCTCTACGCCACGGCGAAGGCGGAGGGCGCGCAGGTGCTCGCCGGCGGCGGCGCGCTGGAGATGCCCGCTCCGTTCTCGGACGGCTACTGGGTCGAGCCCACGCTCTGGGCCGGCCTGCCGGACGATGCCGAGATCTGCCGCCGCGAGGTGTTCGGCCCGTGCGCGCATTTGTCCGTCTTCGACGACGAGGACGAGGTGGTCGCCCGCGCCAACGCCTCCGAGTTTGGCCTCGCGGCCACCGTCTGGAGCACGGATGCCGCCCGCCTGGACCGGGTGGGCGCGCGCCTCCAGAGCGGCACGGTGTGGGCCAACTGCTGGCGCGTGCGCGACGAGCGCGCACCGTTCGGCGGCTTCAAGCGCTCCGGCATCGGCCGTGAGGGCGGGGCGCGCTCGCTCGACTTCTATTCCGAGCTGAAGACGCTCTGCGTCTTCGAGCCGGCGGCGTGAGGCCGGCGCCATGACCACCGCCGACACTTCGCTGCGCTCGGGCGGCGCCATCCTGGTGGACGGCCTGCGCAACCACGGCGCGGACCGCATCTTCGGCGTGCCGGGCGAGAGCGCGCTGCCGGTGTTCGACGCCTTGCGCGACGGCGCGCGCGGCGTGCGCTTCATCGTCTGCCGGCACGAGGCGAACGCCGCCCACATGGCGGAAGCGGACGGCAAGCTCACCGGCGCCCGGGCCTGTGCATCGTCAGCCGCGGGCCGGGCGCCATGCATGCGGCCGTTGGCGTGCACACCGCGTTCCAGGATTCGACCCCCTTCATCCTCATCATCGGCCAGGTGCCGCAGGCGCACCGGGGCCGGGAGGCGTTCCAGGAGATCGACTACAGCCGCACCTTCGCCGACATGGCGAAATGGGCCGCCGACATTCCGAGCGCCGACGCGATCCCCGAATATCTCAGCCGCGCCTTCCACGTCGCCACCCACGGCCGGCCCGGCCCGGTGGTGCTCTCGGTGGGCGAGGACGTGCTGAGCCAGATGAGCGGGGTGGCTGACGCGCCGGCCTTCAAGACCGTCGCCGCCGTCCCCGCGCCCGCCGCCATGGCGCAGGTGCGCCAGATGCTTGGGGCGGCGCAGCGCCCGCTCATCATCGTCGGCGGCAGCGGCTGGACCGCCCAGGCCTGCGCCGACATCACTGCGTTCGCGGTCGCGAGCGACCTGCCCGTGGTGGCGGGCTTTCGCTCCCAGGACATCGTCTCGAACGACGTGCCCATCTATGTGGGCGACCTCAGCCTCGGCTCCAGCCGCGCTCTGACCCAGCGGGTGAAGGACGCCGATCTGCTGCTGGTGATCGGCGACCGCATCGGCGAGGTCACCAGCAAGGCCTATGACGCGCTGAAGGTGCCCGACCCGGACCAGGCGCTGATCCACGTCTTCCCCGGCGCCGAGGAGCTGGGGCGGGTCTACAATGCCGATTTGCCCATCCTCGCCGCGCCGCCGGAATTCGCCGCCGCGCTCAAGGAGATGGCGCCGCTCGACCCGGCGCGCTGGGCGGACTGGCGCGCTGAGGGCCGCGCGGCCTACGAGACCTACCAGGTGCCGCCGTCAAAGACCGCCGGATTCGACTATGCCCAGGTGATCCAGCACCTGCGGGCGGCGCTGCCGGACGACGCCATCGTCACCAACGGCGCCGGCAACTACACCATCTGGCTGCACCGTTTCTTCCGCTATCGGACCTTCCGCACCCAGCTCGCGCCCAAGTCCGGCTGCATGGGCTACGGCCTGCCGGCGGCGATCGCGGCAAAGCTGCGCCATCCCGAGCGCGCGGTGGTGGCGCTCGCCGGCGACGGCTGCTTCCAGATGGCCTCGCCCGACTTTGCGACCGCCGTGCACCACAAGCTGGCGATCATCGTGATCGTGGTGAACAACACCGCCTACGGCTCGATCCGCGCGCACCAGGAGCGGCAGTTTCCCGGCCGCGAGAGCGGCACCCGCCTCACCAATCCGCACTTCGCCGACATCGCCCGCGCCTACGGCGCGCATGGCGAGACGGTCGCGGCGGATGCGGACTTCCCCGCCGCGCTGGACCGCGCGCTCGCGGCCGGCGGCCCGGCGCTGATCGAGATACGCCTGCCGCCGAACCAGCTCACGCCCGATCTGATCCTCTGAAGCGCCGGCGGGTCGGCCTTTGCCCCGAGCCCCGCCATGCCGGTATGCTGGCCGCTCCGGTTCCAGGCAGGGCCGGGTCAAAAGCGGCAGGCCGCCGTCGTCCCGCAGGACGACCCGGCCAAGCCGCGCGCCGCCGGGAGCGGACGGTCAGGGACGGAAGCGGATCAGCATGAGCGCGTTGCAGCCGCCGGCACCAGGCGCGGAAACAGAAGCCCTGCGCCAGCAGGGGCGGCCGCTCACGCGCTCCCGCCTGCCCTCCACCATGAGCCTGATCGTGTTCGAGGCCGTGGCCCGGCACCTGAGCTTCACCCGCGCCGGCATCGAGCTGAACCTCAGTCAGACGGCGATCAGCCACCAGGTCCGCAAGATGGAGGACATGCTGGGCGTCCGCCTGTTCGACCGCAGCGGCAACAACGTGAAGCTGACGGAGGTGGCGGCGGAATATCTCCAGACGGTGCGCCAGTCCCTGGTGGCGCTGTCGGCCGCCACCGACCGCGCGGCCGAGAGCACCGACGAGAACGTGCTCACCATCCAGTGCCTCGGCACTTTCGCCATCAAGCGCCTGATCCCGGCGCTGCCGCGCTTCCGGGCGCTCTACCCGTCCATCGCCCTGAAGCTGATGACGGTGCAGGCGTTCCAGCCGCTGGGGCCGCACGGCTTCGACATCGGCATCTGGCACGGCGACGGCGACTGGCCGGCGCTGAGCGCCGAGAAGCTCGGAGAGGAGGAGATCTTCCCGGTCTGCAGCCCGGCGTTTCGCGACGCGGAGCGCCTGCGCGTGCCGCAGGACCTCGCCGGCAAGACCATCATCCGCACCAGTTCCACCATCCTGTCCGACGACTGGCCGTTCTGGCTCGACCATGCCGGGATTCCGGAGATCGCCTTCGGGCTCGAATTCACCAGCGACTATCTGGTGACCTCCATGCAGGCGGCGATGGACGGGCTCGGCATCGCGCTCGCTTTGTCGGGGGTGGTGGCCGACGATCTCAAGAGCGGACGGCTGGTGGAGCCGTTCTCGATCCGCGCGCCGTCGAAGGCCGCCTATTTCGTCGTCTCCCCGCCCGGCGCATCGAAGCTGCGCAAGACCGAGCTGTTCCGGCAATGGGTGCTGGACACGCTCGCCGACTGAGCCGCCTTCGCCGCCGTCGGCGGTGTCGGCCGCCCGTCCCTTCTCTTGTCTCGCATGAACGCACGCCGGGCGGGCACCCAGGCGCCGCATTCAGCTGCGTCCAAACTCTTGAAAAAGATATCTATTTTGCACTGCAATATACCCAATTTCTGAATAATATATTTTTTCCTTGATCGGCACATTCCATCCGGCCATTCTCCGCGCATTCAGGGAGGCGCCCATGAGCAAGCGGCCGACAAAGGCTGCGCCGGAGGCGAAAGTCGCCAAGCCCGCCAAGGTCGGCGGGAGCCACGCAGACGCCATCTATCGCTATCTCGAGCAGGAGATCGTCTCCGGCCGGCTCCAGCCGGGCGAGAAGCTCGACGACGTCGCTTTGGCCGAGCGCTTTGGCGTGTCCAAGACGCCCATCCGCGAGGCGATCCTCCAGCTGGTGGCGATCGACTTCGTTCAGGTGCGCCAGCGCGTCGGCGCCATTGTCGCGCCCTTGTCGCTCCAGCGCATGGTGCAGATGTTCGAGGTCATGGCGACCCTGGAAGCCATGTGCGCGGGCCTGGCCGCCGCCCGCATGACCAGCGCCGAGCGCGAACTCCTGGAGCATGCTCTCGCCTGCTGCCAGCGCCACAGCCAGGGCGACAGCGAAGACGCCTGCAAGGACTACACGGAAGCCAACTTCAACTTCCACGAGATCGTCTATCGCGGCAGCCACAACGACTATCTGTGCGAGCAGGCGAGCCATCTGCGCAAGCGCCTCGCGCCCTACCGCCGCTTCTGGCTCACCACGCCTTCGCGCATGCGCAAGTCGTGTGGCGAACACGAGCAGGTGGCCAAAGCGATCCTCGGCTTCGACGAACCGGAGGCCGAGCGCGCGATGAAGGCGCACCTGACGATGCAGACCGACCTCGTCTCCATCCTCCTGGAGCAGCTGCCGCCTTCCTACCTCACCGTCATCAAGTAATTCCAGCCTGTCCAGGTGACGCCTTGAACATGTCCGCGCCCGCCGCCGCCTTGCCGCTTTCCGGCATGAGGGTCCTCGACCTCACCCGCGCCCTCGCGGGACCGTTCTGCACCATGATCCTCGGCGACCTCGGCGCCGACGTCGTCAAGGTGGAGCCGACCCCGGCCGGCGACATGAGCCGCGCCTGGGGACCGTTCGACCACGGCGAGAGCGTCTATTACCTGTCCGCGAACCGGAACAAGCGCGCCATCGGCCTCGACTTCCGCTCGGAGACCGGCCGCCAGCTGCTGCGACGCATGGCGCTCGCGAGCGACGTGGTGATCGAGAACTTCAAGCCCGGCACGCTCACGGCCATGGGCCTCGACCCCGAGGCGCTGAAGGCCGACAAGCCCGGCCTCATCGTCGCCAGCATCAGCGGCTTCGGCCCGGACGGCCCGCTCGGCGACCGTCCCGGCTTCGACCAGATCGCCCAGGGCTATTCCGGGCTCATGAGCATCACCGGCATGCCCGGCGCGGCGCCGACCCGCGTCGGCACCGCCATCGGCGACCTGACCGCGGGCATGTGGACCGTGATCGGCGTGCTCTCCGCCTGGATCGAGCGCGGCCGCACCGGCCGGGGGCAGAGCGTGGAGACCTCGCTCCTGGCAAGCCTGGTCGGGCTCCTCAGCGTGCAGGGCCAGCGCTATCTGAGCGTCGGCGAAATCCCCGGTCCGGCCGGCTCGGCCCATCCGGTGATCGCGCCGTATGGCGTGTTCCGCGCCGGCGACGGCGACCTCAATATCGGCGCCGCCACCCAGGAGATGTGGCTGCGCCTGTGCGACATCATCGGCGCGCCCGAGCTGAAGAGCGACCCGCGCTTCCTCGACAATGCCGGCCGCATGGCGAACCGCCCCGCGCTCGAGGAGCTGATCGAGGCGAAGCTCGCCTCGGGCTCCCGCCACCACTGGACCGAGCAATTGGTGGCCGCCGGCATTCCCGCGGGGCCGATCAACGACATGGAAGGCGTGTTTGCCGAGCCGCAGGTGGCGCATGCGCGCCTCGTCGAGACGGTAGAGCACCCGGACGTGGGCCCGCTGCGCCAGGTGGTGAGCCCGGTGGGCCTCGGCGCGCTGGCCGGACGCTGCGTGCGGCGCCCGCCGCCGCTGCTCGGCGAGCACACCGACGAGGTGCTGCGCGACTGCGGACTGACCGACGCCGAGATCGCCGACCTGCGCGCCAAGAAGGCGATCGCCTGATCCCGTCGCAGACGGGCGCAACGAACGACAAGAGGACCCGCCGCAAAGCCGGGTCGAACACGGAGGAGACGCCGATGAAGACCACGTTCCGGGCGGCAGCAATCGCCCTCGCCATGACCACGGGAGTGGCCGCGGGCATGACCGCCGGACTGACCGCCGCCGCGGCCCAGACCACCGAGCTGAAGCTCACCCACCAGTGGAAGCAGGGCACCGACGGGCGCGACCGCGCCGCCCGCGAGTTCGTGAAGGAGGTGCAGAAGCGCGATCCCTCCATCAAGTTCCGCATCTATCCCGGCTCCTCGCTGATCTCGAACCCGATCCAGCAGGTGGACGCGCTCCAGCAGGGCACCATCGAGATGTCGGTGTTCCCGCTGATCTACGGCGTCGGCAAGGTGCCGGAATTCTCCGCCACCATCCTGCCCGGCGCGGTGGGCAACGTCGCCAACGCCGCCAAGCTCAAGGGCGGCGCCTTCCATCAGAAGGTGCAGGAGGTGGCCGAGGCCAACGGCCTCCATATCCTGACCTGGTGGTGGACCGAAGGCGGCTTCGCCAACCGGGTGCGGCCCATCACCGGCCCCGAGTCCGTGAAGGGCCTCAAGATGCGCGGCGCCGACAAGACCGTCGACCTGATGCTCGCCGCCGCCGGCGCCTCGGTGTTCTCCATGCCCTCCACCGAGCTCTACAACGCGGTGCAGACCGGCGTGCTGGACGGGCTGATGACCTCGTTCGAGACCCTGCTCTCCACCCGCCTCTACGAGCAGACCAAGTACGCCACCATCGGCGGCGACTACTCGGTGTTCATGGTGCTCCAGCCGCTGGTGATCTCGAAGTCCGCCTGGGACAAGCTCACCCCCGCCCAGCAGAAGGCGTTCGACGAAGCGGCGGCGATCTCCGACGCCTATTTCCTCGCCGAGCAGCTGGAGGTGGGCCAGAAGACCATCGACACCTTCAAGAAGGCCGGGGCCGAGGTGCGCCAGATGACCAAGGCGGAATACGACGCCTGGATCGCCATCGCCCAGAAGACCTCCTGGACCGCGTTCGAGGCCGTGAGCCCGCGCGCCAAGGAGCTCGTCACCATCCTGCGCGCCCAGACCAACTGACGCCGTCCGGGCCGGCGGCGCCCGTGCGCGGCCGGCCCGTTCGCGCGAGGGAGTTCCCATGGAAAACATTCGCTCGTCTCGTCGACCGGGCCGGAACCGTGATGGCCGGCGCCGCCGCCCTGTGCCTGCTCGGCGCCATCCTGTCGGTCTCCTGGATGGTGTTCTGGCGCGCCATCGGCGGCGTCAACAGCTGGGAGCTGGAGACCAGCATCTACCTCGCGGTGGCGGCGGTGTTCCTCGCCTCGCCGTTCACGCTGCGCACCAACGGCCATATCGGCATGGAGCTGCTGGACGCGACCCTGTCCGGCGGCGCGCGCCGCAAGCTCGCTCTGGTGGGCAACCTGCTCGGCTTCGTCGTGTGCGCCTATCTCGCTTATGTGGGCCTGGAGCTGACGCTGCGCGCCTACGCTTCGGGCGAGAAGGTGCTCGGCGTGTGGACCCCCTATCTCTGGCCCAAATACGCCACCATGCCGCTCGGCCTGGGCGTGACGGCCCTGCAATACATCGTCGCCATCGCCCGCCTGCGGCAGCCCGGCGCTGCCGGCGCCGAGGGCGCGGCCGAAGCCCGCGGAGAGGTGTCATGAGCGAGATGGAAATCGGCGCCCTGCTGCTGGTCGCCACCATCGTGGTGCTGTGCTCGGGCGTCTCCATCGCCTTCGGCCTCGCGGCGGTGGCCATCGCCTTCCTGGCGATCTTCGGCGGGCCGGACGCGCTGAAGGCGATCCCCGAGACCTTCATGTCGGAGCTGTCGTCCTTCGCCTTGCTCACCGTGCCCATGTTCGTGGTGCTCGGCGCGGCCATCGGCCTGTCGCGGGCGGGCACCGACCTCTATGAGAGCCTGCACCGCTGGCTCTACCGCATGCCGGGCGGCCTCGTGATCGCCAACATCTTCGCCTGCGGCCTGTTCTCGGCGCTGTGCGGATCCGAGCCCGCGACCGCCGCCGCCATCGGCAAGGTGGGCATTCCGGAGATGCTGCGCCGGGGCGTGCCGCGCGCGCTCGCGGCCGGCTCCATCGCCGCCGGCGGCACGCTCGGCATCCTCATTCCGCCCTCCATCACCTTCATCATCTACGGGCTGGTGACGGAAACCTCCATCGCCCGCCTGTTCCTGGCCGGCGTCGTGCCGGGCATCCTCCTGGTGCTGATCTTCTCCGCCTATGCCTGGCTCGCCAGCTGGCGCGCGGCGCGCGGGGTGCCCCTCACGGAGCACTTCTCGCTGAAGCAGAAGCTGGAGGGCATCGGCCGCGTCCTGCCGTTCCTCGGCATCATCGTCGCGGTGACGGTCTTCATGTATGGCGGCATCGCCACCCCGTCGGAGGTGGCCGGCGTCGCCGCGCTGATGGCGATCGTGATGGTGATGATCGTCTACCGCACGCGCCTGCCGCAGCTGTGGCTCATCCTCGTCAGCTCCACCCGCGAGACCTCGATGATCTTGATGATCATCGCCGCGGCGGCGCTGTTCTCCTTCATGATGAGCTACCTCTACATCACCCAGACGCTCGCGGAGTGGATGGTGGGGCTCGACCTCGGCAAATGGGGGCTGATCCTCGTCATCAACCTGTTCCTGCTGGTGGTGGGCTGCTTCCTGCCGCCGGTGGCCATCATCCTCATGAGCATGCCGGTGCTGGCGCCGGTGCTCGCCACCGGCGACGTGGACCTGATCTGGTTCGGCGTCATCCTCACCATCAACCTGGAGATCGGCCTCATCACGCCACCCGTGGGCATGAACCTGTTCGTGATCCGCGGCGTCGCGCCGAGCATTCCGGCCGCCGACGTGCTGTGGGGATCGCTGCCCTTCGTGGCGCTGATGGTGGGCTTCATCGTGCTGATGTGCATCTTTCCCGGCATCGCCACGGGCCTGCCGGACCTGCTTCTGGGGGTTGGACGATGAGCATGGAAACCACGGCCGGCGCCATTCGCGTCGAGGAGCGCGGCGAGATCGCCCGGATCGTGATCGAGAATGCCGCGCGCCACAATGCGCTGACGGTGGAGATGTGGGACGCGCTCGATGGCGCGGTGCGCCGGCTGGTGGCCGAGGGGGCGACACGCTGCCTCGTCATCGCCGGTGCCGGCGACAACTTCGCCGCCGGCGCCGACATCAGCGAGTTCGAGCGCGAGCGCTCGAACCGGGCGCAGGTGACGCACTATCACGAGAACCGGGTCCGCCCGACGCTCGACGCCATCCTCTCGGCGCCCATGCCGACCGTGGCGATGATCCGCGGCTCGTGCATGGGCGGCGGGCTGGAGATCGCCGCCATGTGCGACATCCGCCTCGCCGCTGCCGATGCGCGCTTCGGCGTGCCCATCAACCGCATGGGCTTTCCCATGGCGCTGGGCGAGACCGAGCTGCTGTTCAAGTTCTTCGGCCGCGGCGTGGTGTCCGAGCTGCTGCTGGAGGGGCGCATCTTCGATGCCGGCGAGGCACTCCAGCGCGGCATCGTCCAGCGCGTTGTGGCGCCGGAGGCGCTCGAGGACGAGGCCATGGCCACCGCCGGCCGCATCGCCGCCGCCTCCCCCTTCGCCCAGCGCCGCAACAAGGAGCAATTGCTGCGCCTGCTGCGCGACTGGTCGCCGGTGACGCGCGACGAGCGCGAGGCCCATTACGACTTCGCCGACACGCGCGACTACCGCGCCGGCTACGAGGCGTTCCTGGCCAAGCAGCGGCCGCACTTCACCGGCTCCTGAGGCTCAAGGCCGCGTCCCGGCGGGCTCCTCGTTTTCGGCGATATCGAGCGGCTGATTGCCGGTCCGCTCGATGCGGCTGAGCTGGGCCTTCAGATAGGCGACGAAGACATGGGCCGCCTCCGGCAGGACGCGGCCCAGCATGGTCTGGATCTCGTAGCGCCTCTCGTTCGGCGCCTTGGTGCGCAGCGGCAGAGCGCGCAGACGGAAGCGCGAGATGCGCGACATGGCGGTGATGCGCCCCGTCATGGTGATGCCGCCCGCCACCTCGGCGAAGCGCCAGAGCCCGGCCATGTAATTGGTGGTGAGCACGGGCTCCACCGCGATGCCCTCGACCCCGCAGGCGAGGTCGAACAGCTGGCGCGCGGTGGTGTCCTCGGACGGCAGGCCGACCGGAAAGGCCGCGATGTCCGCCAAGGTCACGAACTGCATGTTGGCCAGAGGATGGTCCGGCGCCATCAGCGCCATCAGCGGCGCCGAGCCGGAAAATTCCACGTGCACGCTCGGGTCCGGCACGAAGCCGAAGGACAGGCCGATGTCCACGTCGCCTTCCCGCACCATGCGGGTGATGACCCGCGGCGTGCTGACCTGCATCTCGAAGGCGATGCCGGGATAGGTGTTGCGGAAGTTGCCGATCGCCCCCGGCAGGAAGTCGGTGGCGAAGCCTTCCGTGCAGCCCATGCGCACCAGGCCGCGCTCGAGGCCCTTGAGACGCCGGATCTCGGTGATGACCTGCTCGGCGCCCAGCACCGTGCGGCGGGCGTGCTGGGCGAGCAGTTCGCCTGCCGCGCTCGGCACCATGCCGCGTGGCCGGCGCTCGAACAGCGGCGTGCCCAGCTCCGCCTCCAGCTTGGCGACCTGCCGGCTGATGGCGGACGCGGCGACGTTGAGGCGGTCGGACGCCTCGGCGATCGAGCCGACCCTCACCACCTCGAGAAAATAGCGCAGCGACGCATCATGCACCTGGGTCACTCCGGACGCCGATGGCATGGCATGCCAATTCGGCAACGATAGTCACACAATATTCTAATTGTGATACGCGAAACGCTCAATAAGCTCTCATGCTCAGATGTTGGGCGTCACGATCCAGCCTCACAACAAAATCCAGAGAGCGAGAGAAACATGGCATTCGTCCGGTCCAGTTTCTCCAGTGCGTTAGCGGCCGCGTTGATCGTCCTGGCCCCCGCGGCGGCCCATGCGGACAAGGCCCGCGACACCCTGGTCTACGCCTCCGACACGGAGGCGGAGAATGTCGGCCCCTACCACAACAATGTGCGCGAGGGCGTCATCATCGCCCGCCACGCCTTCGACAACCTGATCTTCCACGACCTCGCCACCGGCAAATATCAGCCGCAGCTCGCGACCAGCTGGACCTGGGTCGACCCGCAGACGCTGGACCTCACCATCCGCAAGGGCGTCACGTTCCACAACGGCGATCCGCTGACCGCCGACGACGTGGTGTTCACGCTGAACTGGGCGGTGTCGCCCGAGGCGAAGGTGGTCACCAAGCAGAACGTGGCCTGGATCAAGAGCGCCGAGAAAATCGGCGACGACAAGGTCCGCATCCACCTCAACGGCCCGTTCCCGGCGGCGATCGAATACCTTTCCGGGCCGGTCGTGATCTACCCGCAGAAGTATTTCGAGAAGGTCGGCCTCGACGGCTTCGCCAAGGCGCCGGTCGGCTCCGGGCCCTACAAGATCACCGCCGTCACCCCCGGCAAGGGCGTGACGATGGAGAAGAACACCAATTACTGGAAGGGCAGCCCGCTCGGCCAGCCGAGCATCGGCAAGCTGGTGTTCCGCATCATTCCCGACCAGGAGACCCAGCTGGCCGAGCTGATGACCGGCGGCGTCGACTGGATCTGGCGCGTGCAGGCCGACCAGGCCAAGCAGCTCGGCGCGGTGCCGAACCTCACGGTGCTGGCCGCCGAGACCATGCGCGTCGGCTTCCTCCAGCTCGATGCGCAGGGCGTCTCGCCCGGCTCCGAGCCGCTGAAAGACCCCCGCGTGCGCCAGGCCATCGCCTACGCCATCGACCGCAAGGCGATGCTGGACAATCTGGTGCGCGGCGGCGCCCGCATCATGAACTCGGCCTGTTTCATCGACCAGTTCGGCTGCACCGACAAGGGCGTGCCGCGCTACGATTACGACCCCGCCAAGGCCAAGAAGCTGCTCGCCGAGGCCGGCTATCCCAACGGCTTCTCCATCGACCTCTATGCCTATCGCGAGCGCGAATATGCGGAAGCGGTGATCGGCTATCTGGACGCGGTGGGCATCAAGGCCAAGCTCAACTTCCTGAAGTACGCCGCCATGCGCGAGCTGGCCCGCGCCGGCAAGACGCCCATCACCTTCCAGACCTGGGGCTCGTTCTCGGTGGCCGACGCCTCCGCCTTCACCGGCGTGTGGTTCAAGGGCGACGCGGACGACCGCGCCCGCGACGCGCAGGTGACGGAGATGCTGAAGAAGGCCGACACCACGGTCGAGACCGAGGCGCGGCTCGCCGCCTATGCCGAGGCGCTCAAGGTGATCGCCGAGCGGGCGTATCTCGTGCCGCTGTTCTCCTATTCCAGCAACTACGCCTTCACCAAGGACCTGGAGTTCAGCGCCCAGCCGGACGAGCTGCCGCGCTTCTTCACGGCGCGCTGGAAGTAAGCCGAGCCGGGCGGCGCACCGCGCGCCGCCCGCGTCCCCGCCGCCCG
>NZ_JBNFNU010000005.1:0-41696 GCF_057364445.1 Xanthobacter sp. BG11Y11_SDJG | reverse complement strand
GCACCTGCTCTTACGCACCGCGAGGCCAGCGCGCCGGCGCCCGCGAGCGCAGCACCTCCCGCAGCAAGGCCGGTCCCAACGGCTGCACCCGCGCCCAGCTGCGGCGCGCCGGTGATCAGGCCGGTGGCAATCCCAGGCCCGAAGATGCCGAGACCGAGCAGCGCCAGTGCCGCCAGCACGGCGGACAGGGCCTGGCTGATGGTCGGCTGGGCATCGCCATAGGAGGTTGTGAACTCAGAGAACAGCCCGGAGCCGATGCCGACGATGACGGCGAGAACCATCACCTTGACGCCGGAGGCGACGATGTTGCCGAGCACTTTCTCGGCGAGGAAGGCGGTCTTGCCGAAGAAGGCGAAGGGAATGAGGACGAAGCCGGCGAGCGTCGTCAGCTTGAACTCGATGAGGCTGACGAAGAGCTGCACCGCCAGGATGAAAAAGGCGATCAGGATCAGCAGCCAGGAGATCAGCAGAACGGCGATCTGCACGGCATTGACAAAGAGCGCCACGGGTCCGGTGAGCTGGCTCGCCGCATCGAGCAGCGGTTGGCCCGCGGTGAGCCCCACTTCCGCGAGGCGCCCCGGCCGCAGGAACTCCGCCGTGCTGATAGTGGAGCCGCCGGCCTTGAGGCCGAGCCCAGCGAAGCTCTCGAACACGATCTTGGCGAGTGCGTTGAAGTTGCCGATGATCCAGGCGAAGAAGCCGATAGCGAGGGTCTTGCGCACCAGCCGGCGCATCACGTCCTCGTCCGCGCCCCAGGCCCAGAACAGGCCGGCGAGGGTGATGTCGAGGGCGATCAGGATGGAGGAGAGGCCCGTCACTTCGCCCCTGATCAGGCCGAAGCCGGAATCGATGTAGCTGGTGAAGGTGTTGAGGAAGGTATCGATGACGCCGACATCGTTCATGGCGCAGCTCCCTCCACGGGCTTGCCGAAGAAGCGGCGGCGGTTGGCTTCCCAGAGCGCGGCGCACCGCGGGTCGATGGCATCGGCCATCTCAACCGTGGCGCAGCTCTTGAGATCGGCCGAGGAGACGTCACCTGCCTTCACGCTGATCGCAGTGACCGGCTCCGTCTCCCGGCCGGCAGCCATGGCCAAGGCCGCGATCACCGACCCGACCAGCCCGGCAACGACGAGGGTTCTGAGTGCGGTGCTTTGGTCCATGGCCGCCCCTCAGTTCCCGCGGAACATGGTGACGGCGGAGGGCTGGTAGCTCGACCGGGTGGAGAAGCGCCGGTAGCGCTCCTGGCCCTCCGAGACCGCGGTGGCGCGCTCGGCCTCGGACAGGGCCTGTGCCCGGCCATTGGCAGCGACCACGGCGGTGAGGTCGGAGAGCTGCTGCGCCTGGAGCGCCTGGAGCTGGTTGCCCGCCTGCATGGCCTGCAGGGCGCCGCTCGCCGCCTGGCTCTGGCCGACCAGTGTCGAGGCCTGCGAGCGGCCGATGTCGAGATTGCCGACGACGCCCGCCTGCACCCGCAGCGCATCCTGGAGGCCGGCGACCGTGGTCTCCCAGCGGCTCTTCGCCTGGGTGACAAGGGCGGCATCCGAACTGCTCAGGGAGACCGAGCCATACTGGCCCTGAAACGCCCGGTCGATGGCGGTGACGTCATAGGCGATCTTCTGGGCCTGCCCGAGCAACTGCTGGGTGCGCTGGGCCGACTGCTGGAGCGCGCTGAGGGAAGAGTATGGCAGGCTCGCAAGATTGCGGGCCTGGTTGATCAGCATCTGCGCTTCGTTCTGCAGCGAGGTGATCTGGTTGGTCACCTGCTGGAGGGCGCGGGCCGCCTGAAGGACGTTCTGCGCATAGTTGGAGGGGTCGTAGACCACATATTGTGCCGCGGCCGGCGCGAGCGGACACACAAGGAGCGGCGCGGCGACGAGCGCCGCCCGCAATGAGCCGCGGATCATGTGCGTGTCTCCAGATTGTCGAGGGTGGGAATGAGGTCGGCGGCCCAGCCGAGGCCGCGATGGCGCAGCCAGGCGGCAAGGAAGCCGTCGCGCCCGTACTCGGCAAAAATCTGCGAGAGCGCGGCCTGATCGGTCTTGGACGAGGTGGCACACAAAGCGAGCGCCACCTGCGACAGGCCGAGCTCGAACAGGCGGTTTCCGCGCCGGGACTGGCAGTAATAGTCCCGCTTCGGCGTCGCCCGTGCGAGGATCTCGATCTGCCGGTCGTTGAGGCCAAAGCGCCGGTAGATGGCGGTGATCTGGGGCTCGACGGCCCGCTCGTTGGGGAGCAGCAGGCGGGTCTGGCAGCTCTCGATGATGGCCGGGGCGATGGCCGAGCCGTCGATATCCGAGAGGGACTGAGTGGCGAACACCACGCTGGCGTTCTTCTTGCGCAGGGTCTTGAGCCATTCCCGCAGCTGGCCGGCGAAGCCCGGGTCATCGAGGGCGAGCCAGCCCTCGTCGATGATGAGGAGGGTTGGCGATCCGTCGAGCCGGTCTTCGATGCGGTGGAACAGGTAGGAGAGAATGGCCGGGGCCGCGCTGGTGCCGATCAGCCCCTCGGTCTCGAAGGCCTGGACGGACGCCTGCCCCAGATGCTCGGCCTCGGCATCGAGCAGCCGGCCATGGGCACCGCCGATGCAATAGGGCCGCAGGGCCTGCTTCAGGACATTGGATTGGAGCAGGACGGCGAGACCGGTCAGGGTGCGCTCGTCTACCGGGGCCGAGGCCAGCGAGGTGAGCGCCGACCAGACATGCTCCTTCACCTCCGGCGTAACCGAGAGGCTTTCGCGGGTCAGGATCGTTACGATCCAGTCGGCAGCCCATGTCCGCTCGGGCAGTTCGTCCACACGGGAAAGTGGCTGGAGCGCGATGCTCTCCTCGGCGAGGCTTCCGCCTAGATCGTGCCAGCCGCCACCCATGGCGAGGGCCGCCGCCCGGATGCTGCCGCCGAAATCGAAGGCGAACACCTGCGAGCCGGCATAGCGCCGGAACTGCAAGGCCATGAGCGCCAGCAGCACGGACTTGCCAGTGCCGGTCGGCCCCACCACTAGGGTGTGGCCGACATCCCCGACATGGAGGGAGAAGCGGAACGGGGTCGAGCCTTCCGTCTTGCCGTAGAACAAGGGCGGCGCCGCAAAATGCGCGTCCCGTGCATCGCCCGCCCAGACCGCGGAGAGCGGGATCATGTGTGCGAGGTTGAGGGTGGAGACGGGCGGTTGGCGGACATTGGCATAGACGTGCCCCGGGAGGCTGCCGAGCCAGGCATCCACCGCATTGAGAGTCTCGACCATGACCGTGAAGTCCCGGCCCTGGATCACCTTCTCCACCAGCCGAAGCTTCTCATCCGCGATACGCGGATCGACGTCCCAGACCGTCACCGTGGCGGTGACATAGGCGATGCCGCCAAGGTCGGCGCCGAGCTCCTGCAGGGCGAGGTCGGCGTCCTCCGCCTTGTTGGCGGCATCCGAGTCCACCAGCACCGAGGCCTCGTTGGTCATCACCTCCTTCAGGATGGCGGCGATGGACTTGCGCTTGGCGAACCACTGCCGGCGGATCTTCGTGAGGAGCCGGGTGGCGTCGGTCTTGTCGATGAGGATGGCGCGGTCGACCAGCGATAGGGAAAGGCGAGCCGATTGAGGTCGTCGAGGATCCCCGGCGTCGTCGCCGTGGGAAAACCCACGATGGTGAGGACACGCAAGTGCTCCGTGCCCAACATGGGCTCCAGCCCGCCGGTGAGCGGCTGATCGGCGAGGAGCGCGTCCAAGTACATAGGCGTCTCGGGGACACGGACGCGCTGGCGCCGGGTCGAGACGCAACCGTGGAGATAGGTTAGGGTCTCGGCGTCATCGAGCCATCGGCACTCCGGCATGAAGGCTTCGACCAGCCGGAGTACCCGGTCCGTGCGGTCGACGAAGGCGCTAAGAGCCTCATGCGGATCGACGCCGTCGTGTGCGCGGCCCTCATAGAGCCAGCGCTCCGCCCGCGCCGTATCCTCCGCCGGCGGCAGCCACGCGAAGGTGAGGAAATAGCTCGACTCGAAGTGGCTGCCGGCCTCCGCGAAGCTTGCCTTGCGCTCGGCATCGACCAGCGCCGAGGCGGGATCGGGGAAGATGCTCTCAGGATAGGTCCCCGCCTCATGCCGCTGGGCTTCCACGAACAGTGCCCAGCCGGAGCCGAGGCGGCGGAAGGCGCTGTTAAGGCGGCCAGCCACCGCCACCAGCTCGGCCGGCACAGCGGAATCAAGGTCCGGGCCGCGGAAGCGCGCCGTGCGCTGGAAGCTGCCATCCTTGTTGACGACGATGCCTGGGGCAACGAGGGCCGCCCACGGCAGGTAGTCCGCGAGCCGGCTCCCGCGTCGGCGATACTCGGCGAGGTTCATCATGGTGTGCGCCCTCAGACCGACAAATGGGAGGGGATGCGCAGATGCCGGCGCACCACGTCGACGAAAAGCGGATCGCGCTTGGCGGCCCAGACCGCGGTGAGATGACCAATCGCCCAGAGCGCGAGGCCCACGAGCCAGAGCCTCAGCCCCAGCCCGACGGCGCCGGCGAGCGTGCCGTTGAAGATGGCGAGCGCCCGTGGCGCGCCGCCCAGTAAGATCGGCTCGCTGAGCGCCCGATGCACCGGGACGGAGAAGCCCGGCACATCGCCGGCATTGCCCGCCATCAGACCAGCGCTCCGCCGCTGAAGGAGAAGAAGGACAGGAAGAAGCTGGAGGCAGCGAAGGCGATGGAGAGGCCGAAGACGATCTGGATCAGCCGCCGGAACCCGCCCGAGGTGTCGCCGAAGGCGAGCGCGAGACCGGTCGAGATGATGATGATCACCGCGATGATCTTGGCCACCGGCCCCTGGATGGACTCCAGGATGGACTGTAGCGGCGTCTCCCAGGGCATGGAGGAGCCGGAGGCGTGGGCGGCAGACACCGCGCAGGCGAAGGCGGCGATTGCAGCAGCGATTCGCAGCAAGCGGCGATGGAGGGAAATCGGGATCGGCGTCACGGGGAGGTTCCTTCTTCGGCAGGCGGGGAGGCGGGAGAGACCCGGTAGTCGCCGTCGGGGCCGAGCCCTTCGACGCGGGCGAGCTCGGAGAGCCGGCGCGCGGTGCCGCGACCGGAGAGCACAGCGATGAGGTTGATGGTCTCGGCGATCAGGGCCCGAGGGACTACAACGACAGCTTCCTGGATGAGCTGCTCCAGCCGGCGCAGGGCGCCCATGGCGCTGCCCGCATGGATGGTGCCGATGCCACCGGGATGGCCCGTCCCCCAGGCCTTCAGGAGGTCCAGGGCCTCCGCACCTCGGACCTCACCGATTGGGATGCGGTCGGGCCGCAGCCGGAGCGACGAGCGCACGAGATCGGAGAGCGAGGCGACGCCGTCCTTGGTGCGCAGCGCCACCAGGTTGGGCGCGGCGCACTGGAGCTCGCGCGTGTCTTCGATGAGGATGACACGTTCGGAGGTCTTGGCCACCTCCGCGAGGAGGGCATTGGTGAGGGTGGTCTTGCCGGTGGAGGTTCCGCCGGCCACCAGGATGTTGGCACGGGAAGCGACCCCGTGACGGAGAGCCTCGGCCTGCTGCGCAGATATGGTGCCGGCGGCGACGTAGTCGTTGAGGGTGAACACGGCGACGGCTGGCTTGCGGATCGCAAAGGTCGGGGCGGCCACGACGGGCGGGAGCAGACCTTCAAAGCGCTCTCCCGTCCCGGGGAGCTCGGCAGAGAGCCGCGGGGCACCGACATGCACCTCGGCGCCGATATGGTGCGCGACGAGGCGGATGATGCGCTCGGCGTCGCCGGGGGCCAGCTTCTGGCCTGTGTTGGCGAGACCTTCGGACAAGCGGTCGACCCAGAGCCGCCCGTCCGGGTTGAGCATGACCTCGACGACAGTGGCGTCATCCAGAAGGCGGGAGATCACAGGGCCGAGCGCGGTGCGCAGCATGCGCACCCCGCGTGTCAGGCTCTCCGGATTGTGAGCTGAAGCCGCCATGTCATCCCCGCCGACGCCGGGAACGATGCAGGGGCTTCCCGGACGGGGACGATTAAAGAAGGGGGAATTGGAGGAGATTCAACAACGGAACGCCGGCATCGCAGTCTGGCGTGCGATTACCTAAAATCGGAGTGGCGCGCGTCCTCGGCACTTGACGGCAGCTACCGGAGTGACCTTAGGGGACGTTGGGAAAGTCCGCCTTTAGCGCAGAAGCTGGCGTCTTAGGACCGCCAGATATCAGAATCAGAAGGCTGGCCGCTCGTAGAGCGAAAAGCCTGGCGGCAGCGAGGCTGCTTTCCAGTCCATGGCGATGGCTACGCTGTGTCGGGCGCGGGTGATGGCAACATAGAGCCTTGCCCGGCTCTGCGCGGCCAATGCGGTTTGGGGATCGGCAAGCCACTTCTGCATCGGGCCCGTTGGGAGGATCACGACGTGATCGAACCCGCGCCCTTTAGATTCTCCGAAGTTCATCACCGGCGACGCCGGGTCGACGCCGCTGCTGGTGATCTTGTCGCGGAGCTGCATCGGCCTGACGGTCGCCAGGTACTCGGCATAGTCAGCTCTCCGCAGCAGGAACATGCCCGCGTGCGCAGGCGGCGACTGCCGACACGAGGCACAGTCGCAGGCCTGCGTGGCCGCCAAGGCTGGAAATAGCCGCGAGGAGACCGCGCAGATGACGGCGCTGTTGCGATGCGAACGGTTCAGGCTCGTGTCGTCGATTTCGATCTTTAGCTTTTGAGGGAGCGTCTGCAGGAAGTCGGCGATGCCGCCGTCGGCGTATCTCGCTAGCCGGCGCTCGTTGTGGGTCAGGTAGGTCACCTGTCGGGGATCACCAACCATCAGCAGACGGACACGGCTGCGCGCCAGCGCCTCCAGGATGTCGAGGTCATAGCCGGCGAGGTCCTGGACCTCATCGACGAAAACGTGGGGAAACACCCGGCTGAGCCTGTCAATGACCGCGCCCCCGCTCCTCTCGTTGCAGCGGATCACCAGCTTCGCCAGTTTGTCGGAGTAGACTTGCCTCCGGGGATCGAAATAGTGCCTGGCGATGTCATTGTCGGGCCAGCACACCGCAATGCCCCGGCGATCGACGAAGCGGACTGCGGATTGAGACTGGACCAGGAGCATGCCCCTGACCGGAAAGTCGAACACGCCGCCTTGAAACGGCAATACTCCGTGGGTGATCAGAAGGCTGAACCAGGTCGTGATCACGACGTTCGCCGGGATGCGGCCAGCCAGGTCGAAGAACTTCTGACGAATCTCCGCCTCGTTGGACTCGGTGTAGGTGGTGATCAGAACGCGCTGGTCCCTGATCTTCAGCGCCTGCTCGACGAGATAGGTGGTCTTGCCTGAGCCGGCCGCCGCGATGACGAGCCTGTTCGCGCCGATCACGGCGCGATGGCCTGCAAAATGTAGTCCGGATAGGCGATCACCGAAGTCGCGCTAAAGATCGCAAGCGCGCTCTCGGTCTTGTTCGAACGCATATAAAGGCGAAGGTCGTCCTCGGACTTCGCGTCGGTCTCCAGGATCGTGTTGAGGGTCTCCAGGCTGTTCGCCTTCAGGATCTTTGGCTCTAGGGTGTTGTAGTTGAAGGCCTTGTCCTTGACCTTCAGCGTCCCGGTGTCGACAACAGGGTCGAAGCAGATTCTGATCGAGGCCTCGTCCTTGAAGGCGGCGTATTTCTTGTCGAGTGCTGCAGGATCACCGTCGTTGTCGGTGACGACGGCCACCGGAATCTTCAATTCCTTGGCCAGCTCCAGGAAGCGCAGGAAAGCCGTGCCGACCGAGATGACGTCGATCCCGTCCTGGATGGGAAGGCGTCGGTCGTTCGCGTCCATATAGGCCCGTTGCACCACCAACTCGTCGGAGTCGCCTTCCACCAGGATTGCCTTCTTGGCCAAGGTCAGGCGAAGGGTGTCGTACCCTGCCAGCTTTTTAAAGAAGTCGCTGGCCTCCAGCTCCGAAATCCGGACCACCTTGCCGTCGCGCAGCACGATCAGGTGGTCGAGACCGAGCTTGTTGGCCACGAAGCTGCTGTGGGTCGAGACGATGATCTGCTTTTCGCCGTGCTGCGCGGTCAGGTCCGCGATCAACTCGTTGAGCCGCGCGTGCGACAGGTGGTTTTCCGGCTCCTCCAGCAGGATGGCCGTGGCCTCGGCGCTCTTCTTGGTGCTGAGGGCCAGCTTGGTCTTGATGACGCATTGCTCGCCCTTGCCGATGTACTGGAAGGGGACGAAGTCGATGTAGGTCATCAGGCTGCTCTCCCAGGCGGTCTGGGACGATAGGTCGACCGAGATCGAGACCGACTTCTGGCTGATCTTTGCGGCCTTGGTGATGCGCTCATTGATCAGCTGCAGGTTCTCGTCCTTGACGAAGGCCTCCTTCAGCTTCCGGTGTGCCTGTGAAATCGAGGCGCGCTCGGTCTCCTCCAGCACATCGCGGATGATCCGCGACACATAAACGTCGGACCCGTTTTGCAGCCGGGTGCTCGATGAATCGATCAGGGCGGACTTGATCGGGATGTTGCGCGCGGTAATCCCCTTCCGCGCAAACGACCGCATAGTGGCGGTGTAGTATTCGACCGGGATCGAGGTCAGCTCGCCCGCCGCCACCAGCGCTTCGTAGGGGCCCTTGTAGTTTTCCTCGTCGAACTCCACGCGGTAGACTACGCCACTGGCCGTGATGTTCTCCGAGTTGCCGTTGCCTTCCAGCTCCGCCAGTTCGCTCGTGTCCCCTGAGAAGAACAGCTCGATGGTGATCGCCGGCGGCGGCAGGGGTGAGCCGGTCCGGAGGCTCTCGACGTATTTCTGCTGGGCCGCCAGATTGAAGAGGTAGCTAGTCAGGTCATTCTTGAGCAGGCGGCCGTGAAGCATCCCGGTCAGTGCCATGTGGATGGCCTCCAAGATGGTGGTCTTGCCGGACTCGTTGCCGCCGACGATCACGTTCAGGGCGTCGTTGAGCTGGAGAGAAAACGTCTCCTCATAGCACTTGAAGTTGGTGATTTTTACCTTGGCGATCTTCATGCGCGCCCTCGATGCTCAGTTCGTGAAACGCTGCACCCGCGATTCGTAATATACGTGAGGCTACCACAACACCGGCCAATCCGCCGTGGTGTTCAACCCATCATGGCGGGATGAGCCCGTCTGGGCCAGCAAGGAGGGGGGCGATGGCCGCGAACGAAGAACGACCTAACCGCGTCTATAAGTACCGCGCCTTCAGCCACCACACCTTGGACATGCTGGTCGAAGATCGGCTCTATTTCGCCGACCCGAGCACCTTCAACGACCCGCTCGACACCAAACCCACGCTGGATCCGGACATCGACAATGAAGCCCTCGAACGAGTCCTCGAACTCCTGTTGGTCCAGAGGGTCGAGGCGGAGCTGAAGGCCGCGGCCAAGACCATCCGTTACAGGGGGCCAAAGACCCTCGCGCACATCTCGCGTCAGAGCCAATCGGCGTTCAGGCGCCGCGTGGAGGATCTTCGCTACCACGCCACAAACCCCGAGATTACCGCCGACGACCCGCTGCAGCTCTTGTTGGCCGCGGAGGTCGAGGCCGAGCTTCTCCGGCGCTACAACAAGGGGATTGTAGCCTTGGGCACGCGCGCCGACTGCCCGCTGATGTGGAGCCACTACGGCGATCAGCACAATGGCATCTGCATCGGCTATTCGATCCCGGACGACGCCGAGGTGCACAGGGTCCAATACGATGCCGAACCGCTAGTGAAGGCGAGCCTGGTCGAGTCCATGCTGGACGGGGCGGCAGGTGCCCAGGCTCAAGTCGACGAAGCGGTACTGCTGCGGAAGGCGTCTGACTGGAAATACGAGAACGAGTGGCGGCTGATCGGTGACCGAGGGGTCCAGGACAATCCGTTAGAACTCAGCGAGGTGGTGTTCGGGCTCAGATGCCCTAACGCGGTACAGTTCACCGTCTATCGGGCCCTGGAGAAGCGCCAGCAGGGGTTAAAGTTCTCCAAGATTTATCGCAGGTCTGGCACGTTCGACCTTGTCAAGACGTCGTTGGATACAGATGAGCTGTGCGTGTCATTGCCGAGGCGATCACGCGATGTCCTGGATTGGCTTTCGGACCTGGACGTCGAGGAGCCGAAGCATGGGGTCTCTCCGGCACGTTAAGACACGCCGTTGAATGTCGCCTCACCGTCGCCGAGCCAATGGCCGCTCCTGGCGGATAGTGTTGAAAACTCTGATCAGCGTTTGGGGGCGCAATATTCGAACCTGATGGCCGGCCTGCGCGTAACGAATATTTTGCGAATTGAGATCAGATTGAATTTTTGTTTCTTAAGGTCCTCCTCCAAGTAAACGTTCTGGACTTTTTCAACACTATCGGCGCGATCCAGCAGGATCTGGCGTCGGGCGTTCTCGTTCTATCGGGCACGCATCAAACGAAGCGCGCCTTCACATAGTCGGTTACAGCGTTGCCGGATAGCTCAGTGGTTGCGTTGGCTCCTCGGACGAAGAAACGATGAGTGTTGCCGTCCTTCACGAAGCCGCTTTCGGCCCCTTCTCGCACTGGACAATCATGACGCGCCCTCCATCCTGGTCATCGAAATGAGGGTGGACATAAGGAAGGAAAATCTCGCCGAGACGATCTCGGATCAGGTTTACCAAGTGTAGGGCCATTTTGTCGTCGTTCGGAAAATTATCCGCCGAAAGGCCGAGAACTTTACCGCCATCCGCAACACCGATTACAAGCGAGCCACCCTTAGCGTTCAGGAAGCCCGCAATCGTCTTAAGTGCGGCGAGATGCATTTTCTCGTCAACCTGGCCCGTGTGGAGGTTCGTCCGCAGCGTCGATTTAAACTCGACCGAATCACTCTCACCGGAAGCAATCAACTCCTCGACCGATACTTTGGCGGCGGGAACAGGCTTTGCATCTCCGCATAGGGTCCGATAAGCGTCGCGGACCAATCGCGCCATTAGCACCCGCCGCTCTCGCAGGAAATCTTCGAACCGCATCTCCCACCAATTCAATGGCAAAGCATGCCAACGCATCATATCGTCCCTTTCTTGGGGAGATAGCTTGCTATGTAACTCGGGAGCGTAGTCGGAGGGTGCCTGATCACTAATCTTAAGGTTGGCGGGCCATTCAACCAGCGCGAAGTTGGCGATCTGGTTTACTTGCCTGAGGTCCTTGATGCCAAGCTTTTCAAGATAGCCCCTGGGGAAGAGGTGATGCTGCTCAAAGGTTGATTTAGTCCCCTTCACTGCCGGATCGACCATGTCGGCAATCTTGAGCGGACTGTAGAGCGCCCGAGCTCCTAGTAGGATCAGTGACGCCTGATAGGCGAAGCGCGATGGGCTGCGTGCTGCCGACGTGGCGAGATCATTGGGAAGCGTGATTTCCCAATAATCGTTCGTAAGTCTGGTCGCGCAAATCTCGTGTAGGCGCGTAAGATAGGCCTCACCTTGGGACAGTCCGCGTAGTTGGGCTAGATCGAAGTCGAACGTCGTCTCTGGGCTGCTAGTGTAGCGACCCGTCAGCGACGCCATGAAGAAAACTCCGCAATTGCCTGGCGCAATTGCTGCTGGTCGATCCGATGGTCGACGAGGCCGATGAGATAGAGGACGTATGAATAAATGATCGCCGTCTCGGACGAAATCATGCCCTCGTAACGATATCCGGCCAGCGTAAGTGCACTTAGAAAATGGTGCCAGTTGGCAAGGTTCAGCGACTTCGCCTGCGCTGCGGTCAATTGGGCGAACTGAGCATCGCGTTTGGCCTCATCGATCTCACCTGTCGCTGCATCCCGCCCTCGCAACGCGCTGTAGACATTCTGGAGCCGGGCACGCTTCAGGCCCAAGCCAATCGTAACCCTGAGTAGTTGATCGGGCGACGGTTTCAGGAAATTATTGTAGCCTGTGGGTTCGCCCTGTCCCGATGCCGCAGCCATTTGCGCGAAATTTTCCAGCTCTTGGCGGCCCTTATCCCAAAAGACTGACATCAATGTCATGATAAAGTCAGACTGATTAAGTTTCTTTCCCTCGCCGTTTATCCGGACAAATATCTCTGCAACCATTTCGGCATCTACGCTTGCGTTCAGCGTCAAAGCCGTGAATGAGTATCCGGGTAAGTTCTTTAGTCGCTCGATGGCCGACATAATCCGCTCAATCTCGCCATGAGTGAGTTCCCTGACTGCAGATAGTTCGTCCACGAATGTCTTCGCGAAGCTAAATAGGCTGAATCCCTTGCTCCACAAAACAGTGATGTCAGGTATGTACGCCTTGTCCTTAACGATCGAGGCGTCCGTCACGTCGAAGCGCTCTTGTAGCGGGTTGAACGCGATCTTGATGCGCTCCTTCTTGAAGCTGGCCCGCAGCACTTCTCGGCCTTTAAGCACGGCGAACAATGATGTAAGCCGCTGTTGCCCATCGACAATCGCAACGGTGGGAGGCTTTTGGTGGTCTTTCGTTCCTATGGTCCGCGTTGCACTGTCGGCACCAGTCTCCCAAAAGAGGAGGTAGCCTGCAGGGTAGCCCCTATAAAGCGAGTCGAAGAGGTTTCGGACGTTCTTGTTTGGCCAAACGAAGGGGCGCTGGATGTCTGGAAGCCCGATTTTGCCTTGCTCAATGTCCTCGACCAACGAGGACAACGGGTACGCTGTGGTCCGAAAAACTTCCACTGTCACCCCCATGCTTTTCCCTACTGCTAAGAGGTGTGATGCGCTGAGGTCAATAGGCTGGGACCACTGAGGTCCGGGATAGCGGGCCGACCTATCAGTGTCTTTCCGGAGCATATTGCACGAGACAGAGGGAGTGCCGTCGGCCATTCGGAGCGCGTTGCGGGACAATGCGGTCGCCAATCTCGGTCGATTCTCGAAATCGGCTGCCTCAATCTTTCGATCGCAGTCGACCGACCAAGTGGTGGCTCCAACGGCCTTCCGCGGGTCTCACAGGAGGGCACGTGTGCTATATAGGGCGTCGTCGAACGTCCGGTCTTTGCCCAGGCGGCAACGTCCGGAGTTGGCGCCCAAGGGGCTCCGCTTTCGGAGCGGAGCCCCTTCATCCGCGACTTCGTCAGAGCGCCCGCTTGATCTCGGTGTAGCTTCCGCTGGTGCGCAGGGTCACGGTCACATCCGTAGTGCCGCGGTTGCGCCAGAACCAGCCGTGGTTGCCGTCGAAAGCCGCTTCCAGCACGCCCTCCGCACCCGGCACGCCGCGGCCCTTCTGGTAGCTCGTCTCCTGCACGCCGCCGTCGCCATGGAGGTCGTAGTTCACGACGCCCCCAGTGACGGTCCAGGAAAAGTTCACCTTTGCACCCTGCGCCATCACCATCTTCACCTCGGCACCTTCGCCGGGCTTCAGCGTGATGGACATTTCGTCGCTCCGGCGTGCCGGCGTGGTCTCGGCCGCCGCAGGGCCGATCAGGAGTTCGGCAAAGATCCGGTCGAGGAGGCCGGAGCGCCGGTCCGGGGTGGGAGCGGCAACGGGAGCCGCCCCCTGCTGGCCCGCCGCGCGGTCCTTCTGCGCCTCTTCGGCAAGCTGAGCCTTGATCTCGCCCATCTCGGCGAGCCCCAGCATGCGGCCGATGCCGGTCGGGTCGATGGCGTATTCCGCCGGCAGCACGATGGTGACGAGGATCGCCGCCGCGGCAAAGATCGCGATGACGGTCGAGCGCAGGAGCTGGGCGGAGGTCGGCAGCTCGGCGCGGGTCGGGATGTCGGTGTTGTACATGGTTGGTCCTTTCGGGAAGCTCAGGAAACGAACCAGCCGGTGAGCTGATAGCCGATCAGCACGAACCCGGCGGTCATCATGACGACGTTGGCGGTGTAGGCGTGGCGGAAGAAGCTGGGCGTCCTGCGCCAGAAGCCCATGACGATCAGGATGGCGGCGAGCGCCAGGAGCTGGCCGATCTCCACGCCGACATTGAAGGCGAGGAGGTTCGGCAAGAGGCCATCGGGCGAGATGTTGTAGTCGATGATCTTCGTCGACAGGCCGAAGCCGTGGAAGAAGCCGAAGATCAGGGTCGCAATCTTGGTGTTGGGCTGGAAGCCGAACCACCTCTGGTAGGCGCCCATATTGTCGAGCGCCTTGTAGACCACCGACATGCCGATGATGGCATCGATGATGTAGCTGTTGATGCCGACGTTGAAATAGACACCGAGCAGCATGGTGGTGGAGTGCCCGAGGGCGAACAGGCTCACATAGATGCCGATGTGCTTCATCCTGTAGAGGAAGAAGATTACACCGAGCAGGAACAGGATATGGTCGTATCCCGTCACCATGTGCTTGGCGCCGAGATAGATGAAGGGGAGGATGTTGGTGCCCGTGATTTCCTGGATATAGCCCTTGTCGCCCTCGGCGACGGCGTGCGCGAAGGCCGCGCCGGCGAGGAGCGGAAAGGCCAGGAAAGAGGCAAAGAAGGAAAGGGCAAACCGCCGACGCGCGCATGTGCGCGGCGGGCCCTGATGAACAGGTCCGTGCATGAGTGTTCCAATCTTCGTAGATGAGGGAGGCCGCCTGCGCGGCCGCGATCATGCGAGGAAGATGGAGCGCGGAGGGCGTTCGTGCCGGAACGAGGTGCCGAGATCGGCGAAGACCGGTGGATGCGCGTGCCAGTCACTGCCCGCGGGGACCATGGGCGCTGTCATCAGCGACAGCGTGCCAGGCGTCTCGTGCGAATGGTCGGCCGGGTTATGGCCATGGGAATGGCTAGGGCTTTTTTCGCCCTCCGATCCATCGTCATGGACATGGCCGTGGTCCGCGATCTGAACCGCCAGCTCGGCATGCCGCGCAGCCTCGGCGGCCGCCAGCGCGATTGGGTCGTGGGAGGCAGAGCGGCCGACGGACGACAGCAACAGGCCGAGCGCCATCGCGAACGCGATGACGAGGCGAAAAGCTGAGCTGCGGGTCCAATTCAGCATGTCCTGGGACTATCCCTGAAAATCCTAACAAAAGGTTGTCGAACAGAGCCGCTGCCCAACCGTCTTGTGATATCCCCTCCAGGGGGATAGTATCAAGCCATGACCCAGCAGGCCCATCTCCACGAAACCCATCCGGACATCGTCAAGCGGCTGAAGCGCGCCGACGGCCACCTGAAGGGCATCATCGAGATGATCGAGACGGGCCGCCCTTGCCTCGACATCGCCCAGCAGCTCCACGCTGTGGAGAAGGCCATCGCCCAGGCCAAGAAGACCCTGATCCAGGACCATCTCGACCATTGCCTTGAGGACGTGGTGGGCCCACTCGGACGGGAGCAGCGCCGCTCCATCGACGAGTTCAAGGAAATCACCAAATACCTGTGAGAGCCGCATGCCCTCCTTCGCCGACCTGATCCAGCAGGGCTCCGCCCATGCCTGGCTGTTCATCCCGAGCGCGATCCTGCTCGGTGCGCTGCACGGGCTGGAGCCGGGCCATTCCAAGACCATGATGGCGGCCTTCATTGTCGCCATTCGTGGCACCGTGGCGCAGGCTGTGCTGCTCGGGCTCGCGGCAACGGTGTCCCATACCCTCGTGGTCTGGGGCATCGCGCTCGGCGGGATGTATCTGTGGCAAGGCGTCGACGCCGGAGCTTTCGAGCCGTATTTCCAGCTTGCCTCGGCGGCCATCATCATCGCCATCGCCGTGTGGATGCTGTGGCGGACCTTCTCGGAGCAGCGGCGCGCGCAGGCCGCCGCCGGCGATCATGAGCACGGCCATCATCACGGGCGCGCCCACCATGCCCATGGGGAGGACGTCCGCCGCATCGATACTGGCCATGGGGTGATCGCCGTCGAGGTGTTCGAGGATGGCGTTCCGCCGCGCTGGCGCATCCGCACCGAGAGCGGCCACGCCTGGGCGGCCGATGAGGTGACGGTCGCCACCGAGCGGCCCGACGGGACGCGGCAGGCCTTCACCTTCGCCGACCGCGGCTCCTATCTCGAATCCCTCCAGGAGATTCCCGAGCCGCACGAATTCATGGCGCGGGTCAGCCTCGGCCATGGCGGCCACACCCACGACTACGACCTCTCCTTCGTCGAGGGCGAGGGTCACGACCATATGCATGAGGAGCTGGAGGGCCTCGATGTCGCCACCGGCGGCTACCAGGATGCCCACGAGCTAGCGCACGCCAACGACATCCGCCGGCGGTTCGCGGACCGCAACGTCACCACCTGGCAGATCGTCATGTTCGGCCTGACAGGCGGGCTCATTCCCTGCCCGGCGGCCATCACGGTGCTGCTGCTGTGCTTGCAGCTGAAGGCTTTCACCCTCGGCTTCGCTTTGGTGCTGTGCTTCTCCATCGGGCTTGCGCTGACCCTCGTCACGGTGGGTGCGGCGGCGGCGCTCAGCGTCCGCCATGCGGCGAAGCGCTTCTCCTGGTTCGGCGCGTTCGCACGGAAGGCGCCCTACTTCTCCGGTGTCCTGATCGTCGCCGTCGGCCTCTATGTGGGCTGGCACGGCTGGACGGGACTCTCCGCCCATGCGGCGCCTGCCTCGACGACAATTCGGACCAATGGTTGAGCGAGGTGCGACATGAGCGCCGTGGAAGTCGCCGAAGGTTTCTCCCCTGACCCCGTGGAGCCAGGCATTTTGAGCTTGATGACGCGGGAGCGTTGGATCGAGGTCGGGCGGATCGTGCTGACTGGCTTCATCGCGCTTCTGTACTGGCAGAAGCTCGTTCCGCTTTATGTGCTCTGGGCGGCGGTTGCCGTCGGTCTCTACCCCCTCGTCAAAACCGGCCTGACCGACCTCTTCACCGAACGCAAGATCGGCACCGAGATCTTCGTGACCATCGCGACGCTGGTGGCCGTGTTTGGTGGGGAAACGGTGGCGGGCGCGGTCCTCATGGTGATCATCCTGATCGCCGAGTTCATCGCCGAGCTCAACACGGACCGGGCGCGGGCCTCCATCAAGTCGCTCATCGGCTCGGTACCGCAGACCGCCCTGGTGCGTGATGATCGCGGCGAACACACGGTGCCCATCGCACAGGTGAAGCCCGGCGAGGTCGTCCTGGTCCGCACCGGAGAAAAAATCCCGGTGGACGGTATGGTCGTCGGTGGCAGCGCCGCGGTCAACCAGGCGCCCATCACGGGCGAGAGCGTGCCTCAGGACAAGGCGGAGGGCGCGCAGGTCTTCGCCGGCACCATCGTCGAATCCGGCGCGATCGACGTCCGCACCGACAAGGTGGGTGGCGACACCATCTTCTCGCGGATCATCGCCTTGGTGGAGGACGCCGAATCCGAACGAGCGCCGGTCCAGAAGCTGGCGGACCGGGTCGCGGGCTGGCTGATCCCGGTGGTGCTCGTCTTCCTCATCGGCGTGTTCCTGGTCACGCGCGATGTCTCGAAGGTCGTCACTCTCCTGATCTTCACCTCGCCGGCGGAGCTCGGCCTGGCAACGCCGCTGGTCATGATCGCCGCGATCGCGCGCGCCGCGCGCAGCGGCATCCTGATCAAGGGCGGCCTCCATCTGGAGCTGCTCGCCAAGGCCGACGCCATGGTCTTCGACAAGACCGGGACGCTGACGGCGAACAAGCCCGAGGTGGTGAAGGTCCAGCCGTTCGATGTGGCCATCTCCGAGGCTGATCTCCTGCGGCTGGCGGCAGCGGCGGACCGGCGCTCGGCTCATCCGCTTGCCAAGGCGGTGGTGGAGGGCGCGGCGCGCCGGAACATAGAGGTTCCCGAGCCGGACGGCTTCGAGCAGCTGCAGGCGCGCGGCGTCAAGGCGACGGTGGAAGGCAAGCGGGTGCTGGTGGGCAATCCGGCCCTGCTGCGCGAGGCGGGCGTTTCCATCGACCGGGCCGTAGAGGATGCCGCCAGCACACCGGTCTACGTGTCGGTAGACGGCAGGGTCGCGGGGGTGATCTTCATCGCCGACACCGTGCGCCCCGGCGCGCGCGCGGCGCTGGCCGCGCTCAAGCAAGGCGGGGTGAAGCGCATCGTCATGCTGACCGGCGACAACGTCGCCACGGCGCGGGCCATCGCTTCGGATATCGGCGTCGACGAGGTCAAGGCCGACCTCATGCCGGAAGACAAGGTCACGGCCATCGCCGGATTGCAGAAGCAGGGCTACAAGGTCGCCATGGTCGGCGACGGCGTCAACGACGCCCCGGCACTCGCCCGGGCCGAGGTGGGCATCGCCATGGGCGGAGGGGGCACCCAGGCGGCACTCGAGGCCGCCGACATCGCGCTGATGACGGATGACCTTGGCAAGATCGTCGCGGCACGCAGCATCGCCCGGCGCGCCTACCGGACTATCCAGGAGAATCTCTGGGTGGGCGTCGGCGTGGTTCACCTGCTCGGCATCACGGCCGCGCTGATGGGCTGGATCGGCCCCATCCAGGCGGCGTTTCTGCATCTCGGACCCGATGTCCTGGTGTTCTTGAACTCGGTGAAGCTGCTCCGGGTAAAGATCCCGGGGGCCTGAGCCGGGAGGTTCTCCCTTTCACCGGTACAACACCTCAGACCGAGCGGGGCCGTCACGAGACAGCCATCGGCAGTTGGCAAGACTCCTTCTGATGGGAACACTTCTCGATCTGCAGCGCTGGCTCTATGGCGGCGCCCTGGACGCGCTGAACGCTCTGCGCACGGTGGGCGTCGGCGGACTGCCGGCGCTCATCGGCGCCGCCTTCGGCTTCGGCATGCTGCATGCTCTCCTGCCGGGCCATGGCAAGGCCGTGCTCGCCTCCCATTATGCCGGAGATGGACGCTTCCTAGGAGCGCTCGGCGCCAGCACGGTTCTCATTCTCACCCATGTGGGCTCCGCCGTCCTTCTCGTGCTTGGCGGCTTCGCCGTCCTGCGCAACACCATCGGCGGCGCCGGCCGCGCGCCCCTGCTGGAGCAGGCGAGCCAGATGCTGATCGTACTGGTGGGCGCATGGCTGCTTTGGCGCGCCGTGCGACCGCACTCGCATGATCACGACCGGTCCGGCCCTGCACTGGCCTTCGTCACCGGGCTCGTGCCGTGCCCGCTCACCACTTTCATCATGACCTATGCGCTGGCCCATGGTGCGCTGGTGTCGGGGCTCGTCCTGTCCGGCACTTTCGCCGCCGGCATGGTCGTCACGGTGGCGTCGTTCCCGCTGCTGGCTGTGCTGTTGCGCACCCGGCTCCTTCCGCTGTTGGCGCGTACCGAAGTGCTGCGGGCGCGGACCGGGCACGTCCTCGAGGTGGTCGCGGCCCTGGCGGTAATCCTGCTCGGCCTTTGGCCGCTCATCCGCTAAGCCGGTCGAGGCCGGGGCGTCATGGCCTGTGTGCTATAGATCGATCGCATTTCAACAGCCCGCGGCATCCTCGCCGCTTGAGGGGAGACCATGCCCAGTTCCGATGGCAGTAGTATCGCCGACCTTGCCGGGATCGTTGCCGTGCTTGTTCTCGTGGCCGCCAATGGATTTTTCGTCGCGGCTGAATTTTCTCTCGTCGCCGTCCGCCGCAGCCGGGTGGCGGAACTCGTCGCTATCGGGCGGATGAACGCCTCGGCCCTGCAGCGGGCGGTGGACAATCTCGATGCCAATCTGGCGGCGACCCAGCTCGGCATCACCATTTCTTCCCTCGCCCTCGGCTGGATCGGCGAGCCGGCGATCGCCCACCTGATCGCGCCGTTGCTCAGCGCGTTGCCGGGCTCGTTCGCCACCGCCGGCTCCCATGCCGTCGCCGTGGTCATCTCCTTCGTCATCATCACCACGCTGCACATCGTGCTCGGCGAGCTGGCGCCCAAAAGCCTGGCGCTCCAGCGCAGCGAGGGCACGGCGCTGTGGGTGGTCCGACCGCTTGGCCTGTTCCTATTCGTGCTGCGCCCGGCCATCGTCACTCTCAACGGCCTCGGCAATCTCGTCCTGAGGTTGGTGGGACTGCGTCCGGGGACGGGCGAGGATTCGCTCCACTCCCCCGAAGAGCTGAAGCTGCTGGTGACGGCGAGCCAGGAGGCGGGCCTGCTCCAGCACGCCCAGCAGGAGGTGGTCGAGCGCGTCCTGACCATCGGCACCCGGCCCATCGGGGACATCATGACGCCGCGCCGCGACGTGGAATGGGTCGATGCCGACGATCCCGAGGACGAGATCCTGCGCACCATTCGCGCCTGCCGGCACGAGCAGTTGCTGGTGGGGCGGGGAGACATAGACGAGCCGCTTGGCATGATCCTGAAGAAGGATCTCCTCGACCAGGTGCTGGATGGCAAGCCGCTCGACCCGCTGGCGGCCATGCGCGAGCCGGTTGTAGTCCAGGAGGGGACGCCGATCTTCCGCGTGCTGGAGCGGTTCAAGACGGCGCCGGTCCGTCTCGCCCTCATCATCGACGAATATGGCGGCCTCGACGGCATCGTCACCCAGACCGACCTCCTGGAGGCGATCGCCGGCGATCTTCCGGCTACCGAGGATGAGGAGCCGGACATCATCGCGCGGGACGATGGCTCCCTTCTGATCGACGGCATGATGCCGGCCCACGAGGCTTTTGAGCGCCTCGGCTTCCGCTCGCACGCCGGGGCTGGTGACTTCCACACCATCGCCGGTTTCGCCCTGGCGCGCCTCGGGCGCCTGCCTGAGACCGGAGAACAGTTCGAGCATGAGGGCTGGCGCTTCGAGATCGTCGACATGGACGGCCGGCGGATCGACAAGCTGCTCGCACAGCGGATCGCGCCGCCAGGCGTCTAGCCTGCGCTGCTACTGCTCTTCCGGCGGCCTGATGTGCCGGAAGGCCCAGAGCAGAGCGAAATCGTAGAGGATCTTCAGCACCCCACAGAGGATGAATGGCCATGCCTCATGGCCGGCGGCGAACAGGGCGCCGGCCAGCGCGGGGCTTAGGGCCGCCGCAAGGCTGCGCGGCACCGAGGTGATGCTGGCGGCGGCCGGACGCTCGGGTGGTGTTACCACCGCCATCACGTAGGACGAGCGGGTCGGAACATCCATCTGCGACAGAGCGGAGCGCACCAGCAGCAGGCCGAGCGCCACCTCGAGGCTTGGCACCACTGCGGCCAGGATCAGACATAGGCTGGAGGGAATGTGGGTGAACACCATGGTGTTCACGAGCCCGATGCGACGGGCAAGCCACGCCGCCACCGGGAAGGAAAAGGCGGACAGCACGCCGGAGACGAAGAAGAACGTGCCCGCCTCGGCGAGCGACAGGCCGAAGCGCGTGAACAGCCAGAGTGCGAGCAGCGACTGGACTGCGAGCCCGCCGGCAAACGCATCGATGGAGAACAACGCCGCAAGCCGGTAGACGATGCCGCGCGACGGACCGAGCGCCGCAGCAGGCCTGTCCTCGACAGCGGGTGCGCGCGGGATGCGAGCATAGAAGAGCCCGCCGGCCACGCCCAGCAGCGCATAGAGCGCGAACATGGCTTGCAGTGCGCCGAGGCGCGAGAGGCCGAACTGCGCCATCAGGTCCGGGCTCATGGCCGCCAGCGCGCCCACCGCGGCGGCGAGGGCCCCCACCAGGCTGTAGCGCGCGAAGGCCGAAGTCCGAGCCTTATCCGACACCAGATGGGACAGCGTCGCGTGCTCGATGGGCACGAAGATGCTCACCGAGCCGGACGACGGGTTGATGGTGCCGCAGAAGGCCACCAGCAGCACGGCCCCGTAGCTTGCCGACTGGGTGAAGGCGAGCCCCGTCGTCACCATGAGCCCCGACGCGGCGATCAGCAGCGTGCGCCGGTCGATGCGATGGCCAAGGAGGCCGATGGCGAGCGTCATCAGCGCCGAGCCGAACAGCGCGGTGGTCGCCACCACGCCGATCTCGAATGCGCCGAGCCCGAGCGCCGAGAGATAGACCGGCAGGAGAACGGCGACGAAGCCGTCGCCGAAATCCCTGAGCGCCCGCGCGGCATAGAGGGACGAGACGGGAGAGAACAGGCCTTCATCTTCGGCCGCCGGATTGTTCAGGGCTCGGGGCACCGCACCAATTCCTCTTCAGGCCGCAGCCGGATACGTCGCGCTCTTTCCGCCGGCCCAGGCATAGAGGGCATCGTAGATGACGAAACCACGCTTCAAGAGGTCGTGGTCGTCCGGCGTCACCTCGCGCAGGCCCTTGGAGATGGCGAGCAGGCCCGCCGACTGGGGCGTGAGGTCCGGGCGGCCGGTGTCGGCGCCGCGCACGATGTCGGCGAGGGTGGCAATCGCCGGGTCACGATCGAGCCCGTACTTTGCGACGAAGGCGTCGAAGCTGCATTTGTCTCCCACATGGCCGAGTTCGACGCCGGGCACATCGAAGGGCGTTGCCCCGATCTCCTCTGCCAATCGGATCACCTCGTCCGGCGGGGCGAAGACAAATTCCGGCGCCTCGTCGATGAAGCGCATGATCAGCCAGGGGCAGGCGATACGGTCGATGACCGGGCGGGCGCGGGTGATCCATTTCATGGGCAGTCTCCTATTGGATGCTTCAATCGCGGCTTTGATGCCTCTCCACGACGGCGTCGAGGGTTTCTTCCCCCTTGTCTCCTCGGAGCCGGATCGTTGCGCCGGACATCCAGACTTCGTAGCAATCAAGCGTGGCACTGGTCGGATTCGACATGCAGAGCCTGCCTTTCCGGATTTCCCAGACCCCGCTCCACGTGCGACCCATTTCATCGCTCAGGAGCTTGCCATCCGGGCGGAGATAGCTTGCCCAATGCGAGGAATCGGTGATGTCCTTGCCGACGACCCGGGCCCGAATGTCCTTCTCGCCCAGCAGCTTGAAGTCGGCCTGCGCATGTGCGGCCGATCCATGAGCCAGTGTGATCACGACCACGGTGCCAGTGATCGCCAGCGCGCAAGCCGGCCATTTCATGATGCGTTTCCTGATCGAGCCCAAAAGGGCAGTAGTGGTGCCGGCACACGGCGCCGGCGCCGGATGCCATTGCGAGAGGCGAGATTCACCCGCCCGGTAAGAACCGGTCAGTGTTGTCCGGCGGGCGGGCGGAGGATGCCTTCGTCAATCACAGGGTGACCAGGCTGGCGAAGCTGTACCGACTTGCCTGAAATCCAGACCTCGTAGCAGCGCGTCTCCTCATCCTTCCATTCGAGACAGAGGCTGTCCCCATCGAGCCGCCAGCGCCCCGTGCGTTTCAGCCCCATCGAAGCCGAGGAAAGCGTTCCGTCGCGGCGATAAAGATCGACCCAGTGCACCTCGTCGGTGAACTCCATTCCGGAGAACGCGGCCCGGATCCGCGCCCCCTTGAGCTGCCGGAAGGCGTCGCCGGCATATGACGGGCCTATGCCGACGAAGACGGCCAGCAGGAGCCCGGCAGTTGCGGCCCACGCCGGAATTGGGGCCCGGGGGCTCTCGACACGAGATCCACTCTGCCCCCTCATGGCTTCGCTCCATCGGCCAGCGGCATGATCTCGATCCGGTCGAAGCGGGTCACGCTGTCCGCCTTGGTCCACAGGGCAACCTGACCTGGCGTCGAGAAGGTCTCGTCCCGCGCGTCGATCAGCACCGTGCCGTCGAAGGAGGCGATGAACCGGCTCCCCTGCGCCCAAAGCGACAGGGTATGCCACGCGCCGGCCGTGACCTTGACGTTCGCCCCCGCCAGTTCCTCGCGCCAGCCATCCGTCACACGGTAGAAGCGCACATTGTCCTCGAGCGCGTTGGCCCGGGCGAGATAATAGTTCCGGGCATCCTGGAGCCGGAGCGCTACGCCGCCGGCCCGATCGACCGCTCCGGAAACCGCCTTGAACCGGATGCGGACCTCAAGGTCGCCCGGAAAGGTCGGCGTGTAGATGGCGAGGGGGAAGCGGTTGTCAGTCCTGTCCTCGCTCAACTGGGCCAAGGCCCGGTTGCCTTCGGCCGAGGCGTCCTCGACCACGGCCCAGCGGCCGGGCATGCCACTCCCCGTCAGCGCGGAGACGAATGCCTGGGGGAGAGCGTCAGGCTGCGCGCCGGCGAAGGTGATCGTCTCGGCGGAAGCCGGGCCAGTCACCGCGGCAAGCGCTAGTGCCGATGCGATCACTGTGCGCAGGGTCACGGGCCCTTCCTTCGGCATGGGCACGTGGGTGGTCCATTTCATGATGTGCTCCTCCCGTCGCTGCGAGTGAACGGGACGGTCGGCCCGCCGATGGCGTGCCAGGCGGCGATCCCGCCGCGGAGCATGCGCGCATCGAGGCCACGGCGGCGGAGTTCGGCAACGGCATCGCCGCTGACCTGGAAGCCGTAGAGGCAATAGACGACGATCGGCTTGTCCCTGGGCAGGGCGTCGGCCCAATCGGCGATGGTCTCCGGGGCGCGCAGGAGCGCGCCTGGCAGCATGTCGCTGCGCTTCGGTAGATCCTCGGCGAGGCAGACATCGAGCACGAGGAGATCTTCCCGCCGATCGAGGCGGCCGAGCAGGTCCTCGGGAGCAACGCCGTCGTCGCCCGTCGCTGGCTCGATCCACGGCACCTCGGATCGCCGCTCGGCCAGGCGCCGGAAACGCGCGCCGACCCGCTCCCAATGGATGTTCCTCATGAAGGCGTCCACATACGCCCCCGCCTTGGCCCCGAAATCGAGGTGGTAGGCGTGCTCGTACATGTCGAGCGCCAGGACCGGCACGCTGCCGGCGAGGCAGTTCGTGTGGTCCGCCGCCCATTGGATCATGAGGCGCTGGTGGCGCTCCGACCAGGCGAGCAAGGTCCAGCCCGAACCGCCCGCCTGCGCCTTGGCGCAAGCCGTGAATCGGGCACGCCAGCTGGCGACGCTGCCGAAGTCCCGCTCCAGGGCCGCGGCGAGATCACCGGCCGCATCCCCCGAACCGCCGAGCCCGTCGAAATAGATCTCGTGCAGGATCGCCGAATTGGCCGCGACGAGCTCCTCCCGCTTCAGGCCGTTGATGTCGAAGACCGGAGCCGCCCCCCAGTCCAGCTCGTCTAGTCGGTGCTCGATGGCGTTCAGGCGTCGGACGGCACCGCCGTAATTGTTCTCGTAGTGGCTCGCCAACAGCCGCTCGGAGAGTCCGTCGAGGCGGGGCGGCTTGAAGGGCAATGGTTGGATCCGGTGCATGGCGTCCTCGCTCAGGGCACGCGACGCGACGAACGCTACGCTCCGATAAAAATTGATACAAGTGTTGCATTCTAAATTTCCAGTGATACGATTTTTCCATGAGCGAAGAGAGCGCCACCCCCGAGCAGCTTTGGCTGCTGCTGATCCACCAGCTCCCGACCAAGCCGGCCTACTTCCGCGTGAAGATCTGGCGGCGGCTGCAGGGCATCGGAGCGGTGGCTGTGAAGAGCTCGGTCTATGCGTTGCCGGCGTCGGCCGAGACACAGGAGGATTTCCAGTGGCTCGTGAAGGAGATCGCAGCCGGAGGCGGCGAGGCGATGGTCTGCGAGGCGAAGCTCGTGGACGGCCTGACCGACGCCCAGGTGAGAGCCCTGTTCGATGCGGCGCGGGACACGGACTATGGCGCGATCTCGGAAGAGGCCCGCGGCATCGACGCCGCGCTCGATGCGGACGCCGGCGCCGAGAGGCGGGCCGAGGCGCGGTCCCAGACCGGCCGCCTGCGACGGCGGCTCGCGGACATCGCCTCCATCGATTTTTTTGGCTCTACCGGTCGCATCGTCGCCGAAGGCCTCATCGCTGCCCTCGAGGCCCGAACCGCGGAGGACGCACCCATGGCATCGCCGTCTGCCGCCCTGCCGGCCGTTTCCGATCCTCTCGCCGCCCTCAAGGGGCACGTGTGGGTGACGCGGCGCGACGTGCATGTGGACCGCATTGCCTGCGGCTGGCTGATCCGCCGCTTCATCGACCCCGATGCCCAGATCCGCTTTGCCCCCGGTAAAGGCTATGTGCCGAAGCCCGGAGAACTGCGCTTCGACATGTTCGAGGGTGAGATCACCCACGAGGGGGACCGCTGCAGCTTCGAGGTGCTGCTCGGCCGCACCGGCCTTGCTGATCCCGCTTTGCAGGCGGTCGGAGAGATCGTCCACGACATCGATCTCAAGGACAGCAAGTTCGGCCGCGAGGAGGCCGGCGGCATATCGAGCCTCATTGCCGGCATTGCCTTGAGCGAGCCGGATGACGCCCAGCGCCTCGTCAAGGGCGCCGGGGTGCTCGACACGCTCTACGACTATTTCCGCGCCCGGCGCCCCTAGCGCCGCGCGAAAACCCAGGGAGAGACATCATGGCCAATCTGGACGGCGCCCGAGCGGTGCCGGCCCTGAGCCCGGCTGTGCCGGATCAGGACCTCAACGACGCACCCCCTCAGACCGCTCCTGCGGGGCACGGCATCTCGTTCGGCGAGGCCTGCCGCGTCTGGGCACGCGTCGCCGCCTTGAGCTTCGGCGGCCCGGCGGGGCAGATCGCCATGATGCATCGCATCATCGTGGAGGAGAAACGCTGGATCGGCGAGGAGCGCTTCCTGCACGCCCTCAACTACTGCACCCTCCTGCCCGGTCCCGAGGGGCAGCAGCTCGCCACCTATATCGGCTGGCTGCTCCACCGCACCAAGGGCGGGCTCGTCGCCGGCACCCTGTTCGTGCTGCCCGGCATGGTCGCCATCATGGCGCTGAGCTGGATCTATGTGCTGTTCGGTCACGTGCTCGCGGTTGAGGCTCTGTTCTTCGGTCTCAAGGCTGCGGTGCTGGCCATCGTGCTGGAAGCCGTGTCCCGCGTCGGCAAGCGAGCACTGAGGAACAACGTGATGCTGGCGCTGGCAGCCAGTGCCTTCGTCGCCTTGTTCGTGTTCCAGGTGCCGTTTCCCCTGGTGGTGCTCGCCGCCGGCATCATCGGTTATCTCGGGGGCCGGGCCGGGCTCGCGGCATTCCAGCCGGGCAAGGGGCATGCGAAGTTCGGTGCGACGCAGGTGGCCGATGCCGACACGGCTCTCGGCGAGGAGGTGCCGGATCACGCTCGCCCGCCGGCCAGCTGGTCTCTGAAGATCGGCGCCATCTTCCTCGCGCTCTGGCTGGTGCCGGTGGCGGCGCTGGTGCTGCTGCTCGGCCCCGGCAATGCGTTCAGCGACATTGCGGTGTTCTTCTCCAAGATGGCGGTGGTCACCTTCGGTGGCGCCTATGCGGTGCTGGCCTATGTGGCCCAGCAGGCGGTGGACACCTATGGCTGGCTGAAGCCCGGTGAGATGCTGGACGGCCTCGGCATGGCCGAGACGACGCCGGCCGGTGATCATGGTAGTGCAGTTTGTTGGCTTCCTCGGCGCCTATCGCGATCCGGGCAGCCTGCCACCTCTCCTGGCCGGCACCCTCGGCGGGTTGCTCACCACCTGGGTGACCTTCGTGCCCTGCTTCCTGTGGATCTTCATCGGCGCGCCCTATGTGGAGACCCTGCGCAGCAACAAGGCTTTGTCTGCCGCGCTGGCCGCGATCACGGCGGCGGTCGTGGGCGTGATCCTTAACCTCGCGGTCTGGTTCGCCATGCACGTGCTCTTCCGGGAGATGACCACTCTGGACGCGCTTGGGCTGAGCCTGGACGTGCCAGCGCTCTCTTCGATCCGGCCGGCATCCTTGCTCCTCGCGCTGACCGCCATCATCGCCATCTTCCGCTTCCATCTCGGAGTGCTGACGGTGCTCGCGGGCTGCTCGATGCTGGGGCTTGTCTATGGGCTCCTGGGCGGTTTGGGGTAGCTCTATGCTGCTCCGAGGGGACGCGAATGGCGCGGTCTCAACTTGCACTTGGGAGCCAAGGGGAACGTCCGGAATTGGCGTGCAAGCGAAGGACCGCCATTGGCGCACTCCAGAGGTAATGGCAGCATCGCCCTCTCTCGCGTCAATGCGGCGGGATGCCATCCATCGGAGCGACGCGTTTTGGGGCGTGGAGGTTGAGCCCCTCATCCGCGCGATCGAGAGTGAGAGGTTGGACCGGATTTCCGCGACGGGTTGAGGGCAGGGAGAGAAGCTCCCGGCGGCCGTCGTGGAGTTTGGTCCCATGACTGAGGTTCAGGTTTTAGATGCGGGCCGGGAAGCGGCCGGCGGTTACAAGGTGGATGCGAGCCGCGGCGAGCGGAACGGCCGTGTGTCCTCCGAGTGGTTTTCCCGGCCTGCGGACGAGCGCTATCTGTCCCTGTCTGAGCTGTATGGCGCGGTGCGCGGCCGGTCCGACCGGAGCCGGACGCGCACCGTGGAGAGCGCGGCTATTCGCGTCGAGGCGAGCCGGGAGGCTCCGGACCGGCTGATGCTCGCGCTGCCGGGGGCGGAGGCTCCTGTTGCCCCGACCCATTGGAGCTTCGGCCAGCTCGCGAGCCTCATCGGCGCGCCCGCTGCCTATCTGCGTCAGCTTCCGGCTCCGCTCGCCGGCATCAATCTGCAGCACGGCCTGCTCGCGCATCGCGCTGAGCAGGTCAAGACGCTGGAGGTGGAAGACGGCCGCGTCGAACTCCGGGCAGTGACCGGCCCTGACTACGGCCGCATCTATGACCATGAACTGGTGGACGCCGTGCGCCGCATCGCCGGCAACGGCACCGGCGACACCCGCTGGAAGGTACCCGGTCTGCTCAACTGGTCGACCGGCATCTACAATCCCAACGTCGACATCACGAAGGACACCACCACGCTCTACGCCTCGGACCGGGACGTGTTCCTGTTCCTGGTCGACGATCTCAATCCCATCGAGGCCGGGCGGTTGCCTGATGGCTCCCCGGACCTCTTCTTCCGAGGCTTCTATTGCTGGAACTCGGAGGTGGGTGCGAAGACGCTGGGGATCGCCAGCTTTTATCTCAGGGCGGTCTGCCAGAACCGCAACCTCTGGGGCGTCGAGGATTTCGAGGAGATCACCATCCGACACTCGAAGTATGCCGCATCCCGCTTCGCCCATCAGGCCGCGCCGGCCCTGGAGCGCTTCGCCAACTCCTCTCCTATGCCCTTCGTCAACGGCATCAAGGCCGCACGCGAGCGCATCGTGGCGCGCACAGACGAGGACCGTACCGAGTTCCTGCGCAGCAAGGGCTTCTCCAAGGCCGAGACGCAGAAGGTCATCGACACCGTCCTCGCCGAAGAGGGGAGGAAGCCCGAAAGCGTCTTCGACTTCGTGCAGGGCATCACCGCGGTGGCGCGGGACAAGGCGCACCAGGACGCCCGCCTCGATCTGGAGCCGGCGAAGAAGCTGCTCGATCGCGCCTCCTGAGATCCGCAATGCCGGAGATGCGGAATGTCGTGTCTCCGGCTTCGTGCGGTCCCGGCATTCCGGATCATCGGTTCTGCGGCGCCGTCCTCAGAGGCAGAGGGCGGCGCCGTGCTTCGTGACGGGTGGAAGCCAAAGAGAGGTTCTCGGCCGCCCGTCGCGGAGCAATATCTCATGGCCACGACCGTTCAGAAGATCACCCTTTCGTCCTCCCGCGACATCCCCTTCAACAGGCTGGTGCTCAGCCAGTCCAACGTCCGCCGGGTGAAGGCGGGCGTCTCCATCGAGGAACTCGCCGAGGACATCGCCCGACGGGGCCTGCTCCAGGGCCTCAATGTCCGCGCCGTGGTCGATGCCGATGGCGTCGAGACCGGCATGTATGAGATCCCGGCCGGCGGGCGGCGCTATCGGGCGCTGGAACTGCTGGTGAAGCGCAAGCGCCTCGCCAGGACCGCGCCGATCCCCTGCATTGTCCGTGAGGGCGGCATCCCAGAGGAAGATTCGCTGGCCGAGAATGTCCAGCGCGCCCCTCTCCATCCCCTCGACCAGTTCCGCGCCTTCCTCGCCTTGCGGGAGAAGGGCCAGTCGGAAGAGGAGATCGCCGCGGCCTTCTTCGTCTCGGTGGCAGTGGTGAAGCAGCGGCTGAAGCTTGCATCGCTTTCCCCGAAGCTCCTCGACGCCTATGCCGAGGATGGCCTCACCCTTGACCAGCTCATGGCCTTCACCGTGTCGGGCGATCATGAGCGGCAGGAGCAGGTGCTGGAGCGTCTCGCCCAGGCTTACGACAAGCAGCCCTATGTCATCCGGCGCATGCTGACGGAGGGCGCGGTGCGGGCATCCGACAAGCGGGCCCGCTTCATCGGCATCGAGGCCTACGAGATGGCCGGCGGCACGGTGCTGCGCGACCTGTTCCAGGGGGATGACGGTGGCTGGCTGCAGGATGTGACCCTCGTCGACCGGATGGTGGCGGACAAGCTTGTTGCCGAGGCCGATGGGATCCGAGGCGAAGGCTGGAAGTGGATCGAAGTGGCGCCGGACTTCGCCTATGGCCACACCTATGGCCTGCGCCAGCTGCGGGGTGAGCCGACGCCCCTGACCGAAGAGGAGGAAGCTGCGCGGGTGACCGCCCGAGCGGAATACGATCGCCTCTCCGAAGAGCATGCCGATGCCGACGAACTCCCCCCGGAGGTGGATGCCCGGCTCGGTGAGCTTGAAGCGATGCTGGAGGTCTTCGAGACGCGGCCCCTCACGTTCGATCCGACGGAGGTCGCCAGGGCCGGCGCCTTCGTCAGCATCGCGCAGGATGGCAAGCTCCGGGTGGAGCGGGGCTATGTCCGCCCGGAGGATGAAGTGCCGGTCGAAGAAGTGCATGACACTTCCACCGAGACCGAAGTCTCCACCGATGCGCTCTCGTCCCCTCGCCAGGAGGCGGTAGCGTCCGATACTCGTGCCGTGTCCGAAGAAGAAGACGGCCTCACGTCCATCTCCGACCGGCTGCTCACGGAGCTGACCACCCATCGCACCCTTGGTCTGCGCCATGCGCTCGGCGAACAGCCCGATGTCGCCTTCCTCGCCGCGGTCCATGCCCTGACGCTGAAGGCTTTCTACGCCTATGGCTCGGACAGCTGCCTTGAGCTCGATCTCAAGAGCGTCTCGTTCAATGCCCAGGCGCCGGGCCTCAATGACAGCGTCTCCGCCGAGTCCATTCGTGTCCGGCATGAGAGCTGGGCCAAGGCTCTGCCGAAGGAGCCGGGCACGCTCTGGGACACCTTGAGCGGGTGGGACCACGACAGCCGGGCCGCACTGTTGGCCCATGTGGTGAGTCTCTCGGTCAATGCCATGCACGAGGCGTGGAACCGGCGTCCGCGCGCCTTTGCCCATGCCGACCGGCTGGCGCAGGCGGTGTCGCTCGACATGGCGGCGGCCGGGTGGAAGCCCACCGTGGACACCTTCCTGGGCCGGGTCACCAAGGCCCGCATCCTGCAGGCGGTGACCGAGGCCAAGGGCGAACGCGCGGCCGAGCGGATCGCCCACCTCAAGAAGGGCGACATGGCGCGGGAGGCAGAAGCACTCCTTGCCGACAGCGGCTGGCTCCCGGAGGCGCTGCGGACCCAGCCCTCCGACACCACCGGCGAAGAGACGGCGGAGAAGGACGGCGAAACGCCATGGCCGACAGCGAGGACCTCGCCGACACTGAGGAGCCCGAAGCGATCTCCTCCTCGATCGCTGCCGAATAATCCTCCCCGGGCAATCTGGCCCGCCGCCTGTGGCTCCGCGATCCCCCCTATCGCATGGCCCGGACGGCGGGCCATTTTCTTGGAGCGTCCCCATGACGGATGCTGCGCACGATCTCGCCCGGCGGCTGGGGCGGCAGGCGGAGGCAGTCTGCCGCCATTATCTCTCCGCGGGTCGCCGCCAGGGGCACTATTGGCAGGTGGGCGATGTTCGTAACACGCCCGGGCGCTCCATGTTCGTGCGGCTGCGAGACAGCGCGAATGGCCCTGCCGGAAAATGGACCGATGCGGCCACGGGGGAGCACGGTGATCTCCTCGACGTCATCCGGGAGAGCCAGGGCCTGTCCAGCTTCGCCGACGTGCTCGCCGAGGCTCAAGCATTTCTGCGCCTTCCACCAATCTCACGAGACGCGGAAGCTCCCCATGGCGGAAAGCAATGTTCTTCACGTGATCCGGTCACCTCGGCACGACGGCTCTTTGCAGCCGCGCAGCCGATTCCGGGCACAATCGTGGAGACGTATCTGCGGAACCGCGGCATCACGGCTCTGCACGAAACCGGAAGCTTGCGCTTTCATCCTCGCTGCTTCTATCGCCCGGCTACGCACGGGCCCATTCAACCCCTGCCGGCTATGATCGCAGCCGTTACCGATCTCAGGGAACGGGTCATGGGCATCCACCGGACATGGCTCGCTCCCGATGGGTCGGACAAGGCGGGCATCGCCACGCCCCGGCGCGCCATGGGGCACCTGCTCGGGCACGCGGTTCGTTTCGGTAGTACGGACGATGTGATGGCCGCCGGCGAGGGCATCGAGACCATCCTCTCCCTCCGCTGTGTGCTGCCTAACCTCCCGATGGCGGCGGCGCTCTCTGCCGCGCACCTCGTCGCAATCGCCTTTCCGCCAGGGCTGCGGCGGCTCTACATCGCTCGCGACAATGATACGGCCGGGGACAGGGCGCGGGACAGCCTCATCGCACGAGCGGCTTTCGCCGGAATTGAGGCGATCGTGCTCTCACCAGCTCTCGGAGACTTCAACGAGGATCTGCGCGTCTTTGGTGTCGATACGGTCCGGGCCAGTATTCGAGGTCAGATCGCACCCGAGGACGTTACCTGCTTCATGATGCTGCGCCGGGAATCCAGGGCGCGGTGAAGCGGACTCGCTCTCGCCCTGCGCGTGAATGTTTCCCCGTCATCGGAAAGGTCCCCAGTCAGGCCTTCCAGAGGGCGATCGGCCGGCAGTCGTCCCGGACCGGCAATGGCTCCGGCCGGTGATTTTCCGTCGCCGGTGTTTCCCTACGACGCAGGCGTCGCAGGGCCCCGACACGCGGCGTTCCATCGCGAAGCAAAATCCCCGGCCTCCGCCATCCTCCGCTCGCGCTCCGGCCCCGCGCGTCCCGCGGGGTGCAGGTCCGTCCCGCCCGCCGGGTTCGTCGCCATGAAGGCCGCAAGGCTGCGGTCCAACCGACGGAGCCTCCCATGAGCGCAGAGCACGACGAACCCCACGCCTCTTCTCCCACCGATCACCTGCTGCAGGAACTTCAGCTCTACGGCTACCGCCCCTTCGAGGACGAACCCGATCCCCGGCCCCTTCCCGAGGCCGACCGCATCACCGGCGCCATCGCCGACGTCTTCGATGCTCTCATCGCGACGCTTCAGGATACCCGCCTGGAGCCCGACCTTCCCGATCTCCTGTGGTCGACGGTCCAACTCTTCCACCGTGCCGCCGGCCGGATCTCCGGTGCGCTCGACGACAACGAGCAGGATCAGCGCCGTAGCCAGCAGGAGCAGGACGGCAGCGAGGTGCGCTCGGTGGAACTGGAACGTCTGATCATCGAGGGGCAGAGCCTCATGGAGCGCCGCGATGCCTTCGAGCTGATGCGGGATGAAGCCGCCGATGCCTTCGAGCGGCACACCGGCTCAGCCTGGCGCCCGCGCTCCGGATCGCTGGTGAACCATCGGCATCTCACCGCCGCTCTCATCGACAGCCGCGACTTCCTCACCGCCCGCAGGCGGTCGGAGACCGAGGTGCTGATGCCCGCAGGTCCGAAGATAGCCTTCTCCGGAGGCGACACGGTGGACCACAGGCTCATCTGGGCGAAGCTCGATCAGGTCCGCGCGAAGCACCCGGACATGGTGCTGCTGCACGGTGGCTCACCCAAGGGTGCCGAAAGGATCGCCGCCTGCTGGGCCGATGCCCGCAAAGTACCGCAGGTCGCCTTCAAGCCGGACTGGACGCGCCACGCCAAGGCCGCTCCCTTCAAGCGCAACGACCAGATGCTCTCGGTCATGCCCATCGGGGTCATCATCTTCCCCGGCACGGGCATCCAGGACAATCTCGCCGACAAGGCCCGCAAGCTCGGCATCCCGGTCTATCGGTTCGGGTCGGGCGGCGCATGAGCGCTGCCGTTCCTCCCACTTGGGAATTGGATTTCACGCAGCCTTATCGCTTTTCACGAGAATGCGGTTCCCGTCATCGATTTTCAGCGGACAGGCGAGCGGGACCAACACCCATCACGGGTGGAGCTCAACGCGCCTCCTGAGCCTGACCATGCAGGCAAATGGCTGCACCCGGTGCTCTTCGAGCAAGAGGCCACCCCCGCTTTCCTGCGCAGATCCTTAGGTGCCGGCCGAGGGCCTGGTGCCATCAACCCTCAAGGGGTCGGCTACGCACAGCGTGCCGCCGCTCCCGCTTCGCGATCGCGGTGATCGCGGCCCACGGCCGGACCCATCGGGCGCCTGTCAGCGGGGGATGGTCCTCCGCTTCGAGCAGGAGCCGGACCCCATGTCCTCCACCGATGCACAGGCCTTCGCCTTCAGCCTCGCCAAGACCCTGATGGTCGTCATCGTGATCTTCCGTGCCGGAGACGGCAGCCTGTCGGTCGTTCCTACCGACGAGTTCGATGGCGATGCCTCCCAGATCGTCTGGGAGATTGATCCCTTCGCCAGATAACGGAGGGCGTCCCGAATATTCCGAGCTCAAGGATTCCGGGAGACTTCTTCGGTTGCTATGCTGGTTGTCGCGCCGCGGTGGTGGTGGAGGCGCGACCGCCCCAGCTTTGCGGAGCCACCACCATGATCATTCCCGTTATCATCATCGCCTGCATTGCCGCGGGCCTGTTCTGTTGGCTGCTGTTCGAGCTCGCGACCCTGGCACTCCCCGTCATCATGGGGATCTCGGCGGCAAGTTGGGCCTATCAGCGCGGTGCAGGCGCCATTGGGGCTGTCGTTCTAGGGACCGCCGCCGCCCTCCTTGTCTTCGGCGCCGGTCACTTCCTGATCCTGATGACCCGCTCCCTTTGGGCAAGAGCGATCGTCGCGGTCGCGTTCGTGATCCCGGCCATGGTCTGCGGCTACTGCGTCACCTTCGGCATCGTTCGCTACTTCGTGCCGTCAAACATCTGGCAGGCCGCCTTCGCCGCAATAGGTGCGGTGGCGGTTGGCATTGCGGCGTTCAAGCGGGTCACGAAGGTGCCGGCGCCCGCCCAAACAGCCGGGTCTCCTTCGCGCGCCCAGGCCCAGCTCCCAGGAGAGTATCAGTAGCTCCGGAGGCCCGCCCATTTCGTCCTGGAGCCATTGCGACGAGGGGCTGTGAAGCGCGGGAGCGTTGGTGACCAGCGATTTTCCCCAGCCGAAACGAGGGACAGGCGGTGCCCTACCACGCGCTTACTCTCCGGGCCTCGGAAGCGACCGGTTCAGCATCTGGATCGCGACGAAGGCTCGCCATGCCACCAGCCACCGGGACTTACGCCGAAGTTTCCGTTCCCTCTCTTATGGCACCGACAGCGGCTATCCTCTCCGTCTCGCCTCCGTCATCGCCCGCTCCGTACGGCCTCTCTGATGGGCGGATCTGGCCGCAGGACGGCTGCGCCTCGACCGCCTATGCCGCAACGGCGCATCCCGACTTTCTTCCCCTGGACGACCACCCCTTCGGGGGCCCGGATCGCCCATTCCGCGCGGAACAAGAAAGTCGCTATTGCGCCGTCCTCCGCTGTGCTGCGGCCCCGAGCACCACCATGCGCCAAGCGCGCCGGGGACCCCGGTGGGTGCGGCGTCGGTCGCCTGTGGCCCTTCGATCGCCATCGAGGCTGCAACGGTGCGGGCTCGGAAACGGAAAACGGAGATCGACAATGGCCACCATCGGCACCTTCAAGAAGACCGGCGCGAACGAGTTCACCGGCGAGATCGTCACCCTCAGCGTCCAGGCCAAGGGCGTGCGCATTGTCCCCGACCTGCGCGCCAACGGCGAGAACGCTCCCAGCCACCGGATCCTGGTGGGCCGGATCGAGATCGGCGCCGCCTGGTCCAAGCGCTCCAGCGAGGGCCGCGACTATCTGGGCCTCAAGCTCGACGATCCGAGCTTCAACGCCCCGATCTACGCCAACCTCTTCGACGACGAGGACGGCGACACCTTCTCGCTGATCTGGTCCCGCCCCAGCGGGCGACGCGGCGAGTGAGCCGCCCAACGCCCCGGCCGGCTCCGGCCGGGGCTTTCCCGCGGTTCAGTCCTTGCCGTCCGCACGCACCAACTCCTCGTGGCTGACGCCCAAGGCCTGGGCCAGCTCGTACAGGGTGATGACGGTGGGGTTTCGCCGACCGCGCTCCAGGCCGCTGATGTATTGCTGACTGAAGCCGGAGCGCGCTTCCACGTCCTCCTGGGTCAGGCCCTTCTCCTGACGCAGGCGCGCGAAATTCCGGCCGACCAGCTTGCGCATGTCCATGCGCAGACGGATCGCAATTTACACCCTTGGGTCTTATCAACTATAATATGTATTTGTGTGGCCCGAATGGTTTGGAGCGCCCGGCCGCATTGGCTTGGCGCACTTTCAAAGTGTGCGCTCGCGCACCCATCGTGCCTCAGCTAAAACCGCCGATGACGCTGGGCATGAACAGGCGGGGAGACATGACCGAGGCGTTCGAGGACAACGCACCGACCGGGCCCGAGCTTTCGGACTACGACCGGGCGCACATCAGGCTCTATGCGCGCCTTCTGGACGCGACGGCGGATGGCGCCGGCTGGGAGGAGATCGCCGCGGTGCTGTTCGGCATCGACGCGGCGCGGGAGCCCGAACGCGCCCGTCATGTCCATGACAGCCATCTTGCCCGCGCCCGTTGGGTGGCGGCCGGCGGCTTCAAAGACCTGCTCCGCCGCCCAGCCTGAGGCGGCAGGGGTGATGCCGCCAGCGCATCACGCGATGCCCTCCGGCGAACTTCCCAGACCCTGCTCAATCCCAGATTGTCCTTGCACGACACGCACGCCACTGATGCGGAGCCGAGGGAATGAAGCCGGACACATCGCATTGGCGGGACAACGCCAGCTACGATTACTTCGACGACCTGTCCGTCGAAGGCCTCGCCTGGGAATGCCTGCGCCGGGACGAAGCCTATCAGGGTCATTACCAGTCCATCGTGACCACCGGCACCGACACCGAGCCGCTCCCCCGGGAGGTGGAGCAGCGTTGGGGGCTGCGATTTCGCGGCACGGCCATCTCAAAGCGCCGTGGAGCAGACCGTTCTGTGGTCGGCCCGCGTCAATCCGGCCGTCGTGCTTCTCGGCCCCTCTCCCGATTTCGAGCCTGATACGCAGACGATCGTATTCGATAGCATCTCTACGGTCAGAGAGAGCGCCGAGGCGTATACGCCGTCGTTGGTCGTGCCGATCAGGCGTTCCAGCTTCTTTTCCTGCCGGGCAGTCGTCGTGACACTCCGATGGCCGCGCTCATCCCGCTGGACGCGGACATGATGGGGCGGGTGGAGGTGCTGACCCGTTTCTGGCGCATGGTCGAAGGTCGACCGGCGCTCACTGACACCCGCTTCACCGCACAGCAGCGGCGGCGTCTGCGCACCATGATGCTGGCCGCCGATGGACGCGCTGACGGCGCCAGCTATCGCGACATCGCCTTCGCGCTGTACGGCGAGAGGCGCGTTATCTCCGAGCCCTGGAAAACCTCGTCGCTGCGCGACCAGGTCATCGGTCTCGTGAAGGGCGGCCGCGCCCTGATCGGCGGCGGCTATCTCAAGCTCCTGCATCATCGCCGACGACCATAGCTTCATCCCCGCTGGCTCAGGGGTGGGGATTTTACGCCCCTCAACTTCCCCATCCCCCACGACGGGTGCCCTTCGCCACCGTGATCGCCATCCGCCGCTGACGCCCAGCGGTCCGAGATCGCTCACGGAGGTTCGACCCATGCGTCCCGACGCTGTCCTGCTGCCGCCGCGCTATCTGCGCACCAAGGAAGCTGCCGTCTTTCTCAGCCTGTCGCCCCGGACGCTCGAGAAGCACCGCACCTACGGGACCGGTCCCGCCTATCGCAAGCTCGGCGGGCGCGTCGTCTATTCCGTCGAGGACCTGCAGGCCTGGGTCGCCCGCGGTGCGGTCACCTCCACCTCCGATCCCCGCGGCACCGTCCTGCCAGCGAAGCGTCATTCGATGTCCGGCGTTCTGCCGGGCAGCCTCGCGCGCTGAGCGGCCATTTCGTCATGGCAGCACCGCACCGCTCTCCTCAGCCCGGCAGACAGCTTGAGCTGTTCCGCGCGCTCCCGGGCGTATTCGCGCCCCGCGATGCGCAGGATCTCATGGCCTACCCCTTCTTTTCCCTGGCCAAGACCCACCGGGTCGTCCCCATCGATTTTGCGGCGGGCGACATCGCCATCCGGGTCGAGGCGGTGCCCGACCACGGCATGGCGACCATCTGGGATGCCGACATCCTGATCTGGGCGGCCAGCCAGATCGTCGAAGCGCGCGACGCCGGTCTGCGCACGTCGCGCTTCATGGCAGCCACGCCCTACGAAATCCTCAGGTTCGTGGGGCGCGGCACCTCGCTCCGGGACTACCAGCGCCTGAAGGCCGCACTCGACCGGCTGCAGTCCACCACCGTGTCCACCTCCATCCGCCAGCGGGCGGAGGGGCGGCGTCACCGCTTCTCCTGGATCAACGAATGGAAGGAGCGCATGGACCACGACGGCAGGCCCGCCGGCATCGAGCTCATCGTCCCCGACTGGTTCTATTGCGCCATCGTCGAGGACGCGCTCGTCCTCACCATCGACCGGGCGTATTTCGCGCTGACGGGCGGGCTCGACCGCTGGCTCTATCGGCTTGTGCGCAAGCATGGCGGTCATCAACCCGACGGCTGGCGCTTCGACTTCCATCACCTCCACCTGAAATCCGGCAGCCTATCGCCCTTCAAGCGGTTCGCCTTCGAGCTCCGGGACATCATCCGCCGCCAGCCTTTGCCCGGCTACACCCTGTTCCTGGAGCTCACGGGCGCGCCCGCACGCTGCTCGCCTTCGAGCCGGCCTGTGGACAGACTGTGGATTGTCTCGTGCCATCAGGAACCCCAAGGCACGTGCCATCAGGAACCGCACCCTCGTGCTATCGGGAACCGAAACCCGACTTAAATCCATGCACCGAAAATGAAAATCGCGCCCTTAACTTAGAGTCTAACGTAGATTCTAACTTTTCTGCGCGCGAAGCCGATGTGAATAGCCGCTCCGCAGCGGCCTCGCTCGAGGATGAGCACGGTCAGGCTTTCCGTAAAGACGCGATTCTGGTCGGAAAATCCCTCGTAGCTGCGTCCGGTCGGTCGGGAACGCCCCGATGATCGTCGCTCTGCTCAACCAGAAGGGCGGTGTCGGCAAGACGACGCTCGCTTTACACCTCGCCGGCGCGTGGGCGAGCCGCGGCCTGCGCGTCACCCTCATCGATGCCGATCCGCAGGGCTCTGCTCTCGACTGGTCGCAGCAACGCAGCCGCGAGGGTCTGCCGCGCCTGTTCGGCATCGTCGGCCTCGCCCGCGACACGCTGCACCGGGAAGCTCCCGAGCTGGCGCGGGACGCCGACATGATCGTCATCGACGGCCCGCCCCGCGTCGCCGGCCTGATGCGCTCGGCCCTGCTCGCGGCCGACCTGGTGCTGATCCCGGTTCAGCCGTCTCCGCTTGATGGCTGGGCCTCGGCCGAGATGCTCGCTCTCCTGAATGAGGCCCGCATCTATCGGCCGGAGCTCGCCGCACGGTTCGTGCTGAACCGGTGCGGTGCCCGCACGGTGCTCGCTCGTGAGACCGCCGAGACGCTGGCGGATCACGATCCGCCTGTGCTCGCCACCACCATCGGCCAGCGCGTCGCCTTCGCCATGTCAGCGCAGTCCGGACGGCTTGTCGGTGAGCTCGACGCCGGCGGGCCGGCGGTGCAGGAGGTGACGGCCCTCGCGGCGGAGATTGACCACCTCGCCGGTCCGGGATCTGCGCCATGAGCACACGACCCACCCGCCAGGGCTTTGCCGCCCGGCCGGCCGATCCAGAGCACTGGATCAAGGCCGCGGAAATGAAGCCGTCGAGCGACGGTGCCTTCACCGCGCGGCTCACCATCGACGTCACGCCTGACCTGCGCGGGCGCATCAAGATTGCCGCCTTCGGCCGCGGCCAGACCGTCGCGGACATGCTCCGCGATCTCCTCGCCCGCGAGTTTCCTCCCACCTCAGGAGATGCGTCATGACCGGCTCGTCCGTGTCGTCCTGCGTGCCCCGCACAGTCGCCCCGGCGCCGGCTGCGCCAACCGCCGACCCGCTCACCCATGTGGAACTGACCTGGATCGAGAAGCGCATCGAGAACTGGATCCGCTTCGGCCGGCCAGTCCATGCGCAGACACTCGACCGCAGCCGCCGCATCGTATCGTTCGCGCCGAACTCCATCTTCGCCTTTGTCCGCTGGGCGGCGAACGACTTTGGCACCGTGGTGTCGCGCATCGACATCGTGCGCGCGGTCGCACCGGGAGAGGCCTACCAGACGCTGCCCTTCGTACGCCCCGGCGGAGAAATCCTGCTGCGCGCCGACGGCTGGCCGAAGGTGGAGAAGGTGCTCCAGCACATGGATGCCGTCGACACCCTCGGCATCCATGGCGCGGACGTGGCACCGGACCATTGGCGCCATGTCCACAACCGCCTGGTAGCCGGTCACATGCCGCGCGCGTACTCGGTCGAGCACCACGAGGCATGGCTCAAGCGCCGGGAGTGCGAGGCATGACCCGCTTCGGCTATGTGATGGTCACGTACTTCTCGGTGATGGGGGTCGCGGCCGCTTCGTTCATTCCGACACCGCTGAAGCTGGTGTGGAACGTCTCCGCCAGCGCGCCCATCGGGCTCTACGCTATCGAGCCGGCGCGCAGGCTCGAGGTTACGGACCTCCTCGCTATCAAGCCGCCGGCTGCGCTCGCCCGCTTCCTGGTGGAGCGCGGCTATGTGGGCACCGGCGTGCCGCTGATGAAACGCGTGGCGGCGCTCCCCGGGCAGGAGGTCTGCCGCAGGGAGCGCATCATCACCGTGGATGGCGTGGCCTACGGCGAGGCGCTGGAGCGTGACCGCATGGGCCGTCCACTGCCGGTCTGGCGCGGCTGCCGGCGCGTCGCCGAAGGAGAACTCTTCCTCATGAACTTCGACGTGCCCGACAGCCTAGACGGGCGTTACTTCGGACCGCTTCCGGCCAGCACCGTCATCGGCCGCGCCATGCCGATCTACACCGACGAGGCGGGCAACAGCCACTTCGTCTGGCGCGCGCCGACGCGTTGAGCGCGATCCGTCCCTCCACCTTCATGAGCTTCGCGAGAACGCCATGCCGCGGACCAGATTGACTTCGCCTGTCGCCCGCCGGTTTCTCAAGTTGCGTGGAAGCCGCCGTGCCGCCGTCATCCTTCTCCTTTCCGGGATGCCCTTGAGCTGGGCGACGGCTACACTCGCGACGGACGCTCCGGCAACACAGAAATCCCCGTCTCCCATCGATCGCTACGCCGATCTCATCGCGGAAGCCGCGGAGCGCTTCGACATACCCGCCCCCTGGATCCGCTCTGTACTGCGCGCGGAGAGTGACGGGGACGCGCGCTCGACGTCGCCCAGGGGCGCCATGGGGCTGATGCAGATCATGCCCGAGACCTGGGGCGAACTGCGCATCCATTACGGCCTCGGCGACGATCCTTTCGATCCCCATGACAACATCATGGCCGGGGCCGCCTATCTGCGGGAGCTGTTCGATCGCTACGGCAATCCCGGCTTCCTTGCCGCCTATAATGCGGGGCCTGGCCGCTATGAGGCCTCGCGAAAGGGGCGTGCCCTGCCACCGGAGACGCGCGCCTATGTCGATAAGCTCGCGCCGGACATCGCGCGCGGCGAGGCCGAGCCGTCTGCACTGAAGTCGCCCGCTCCGCCGGCGGTCGAGACACCGTCCTGGGTTCAAGCTCCGATCTTCGCAATACAGCTGGAGCGCACGTCGACCGTAGATCCGGTGTCAACGGATTACGCTCGGCCGACACCTGATGTGCACGACGTCTCGGCAATCGCTCCGCACGCGGAAGGCCTCTTCGTCGCGCGCGCCGGCTCCGGAGGTGCGCGATGATCACGAACAGACGCATTCGCACCCTGTCGGGCTTTCTGCTGTTCGAGCGAACGGCGGGACGGAAGGGCTGGGAAACGACCGTTCGATTGCCGCCCGTAATCGGCAGGACGGTTCCCCGCCGAAGAGCGCGCCACCAACAGCTTCGCCGCCCGGTAAAATCTCCCGCGTTACGCAACGCAGGAGGCGGGTGATGGACTTCTTTTGCGGG